>NZ_JALCZB010000025.1:0-55547 GCF_022690745.1 Anaeromyxobacter sp. SG64
CGCCGCCCCCGCGGCCGGCCGAGGCGGCGCGCCCGGGAGGCCCCGTGACGCGCGTCTGGGACACCGCCCGGCGGAGCCGCCTCGCTCGGCTCGCGCGCGCGAGCGCCGCCGTCGGCGGCGGACGCTGGGTCGATCCCGGGCGCGTGACGCCGCTCCTCGAGGCCCTCCTCGAGCCGGGCGACCGCGTCTGCCTGGAGGGCGACAACCAGAAGCAGGCCGACTTCCTCGCGCGCGCCCTCGCGCGGGCCGATCCCGCCCGCGTCCACGATCTGCACCTCGTCATGTCGGTGCTCGCGCTCCCCGAGCACGTCGAGCTCTTCGAGCGCGGCCTCGCGCGCCGCCTGGACTTCTCCTTCTCCGGGCCGCAGGGGACGCGCCTCGCGCAGCTCGTCGCCGCCGGGCGGATCGAGATCGGCGCCATCCACACCTACCTCGAGCTCTACGCCCGCTACTTCGTGGACCTCACGCCGCGCGTCGCGCTCGTCTCGGCCATCGCCGCCGATGGCGAGGGGAACCTCTACACCGGCCCCAACACCGAGGACACGCCTGCCATCGTCGAGGCGACGGCCTTCAAGGACGGGATCGTCGTCGCCCAGGTGGACGAGCGCGTGGAGCGGCTCCCGCGCGTCGACATCCCCGCCGGCTGGGTGGACTTCGTCACGGTCGCGCCGGCCAAGAGCGCGATCGAGCCGCTGTTCACGCGCGATCCGGCGCAGATCGGCGAGGTCCAGGTCCTCATGGCCATGATGGTCGTGAAGGGGATCTACGCGGAGTACGGGGTCGAGCGGCTCAACCACGGCATCGGCTTCGACTCGGCGGCCATCGAGCTCATCCTGCCCACCTACGCGGAGCGGCTCGGGCTGCGCGGGAAGATCTGCCGGCAGTGGGCGCTCAACCCCCACCCGACCCTCATCCCCGCCATCGAGGCGGGGTTCGTCGAGTCGATCCACGCGTTCGGCTCGGAGCTCGGCATGGAGCGCTACGTCGCGGCGCGGCCGGACGTGTTCTTCACCGGGCGCGACGGGAGCCTGCGCTCGAACCGGGCCTTCTCGCAGACCGCCGGGCACTACGCCTGCGATCTCTTCATCGGCTCGACCCTCCAGCTGGACCTCGCCGGGAACAGCTCCACCGCCACGACGAGCCGGATCACCGGGTTCGGCGGGGCGCCGAACATGGGCGCGGACGCGCGCGGCCGTCGCCACGCCAGCGCGGCCTGGCTCCGCGCCGGCCGCGAGGCGCAGGCGGATCCGGCGGCCATGCCGCGGGGGCGGAAGCTCGTGGTGCAGCTCCTCGAGACGTTCCGTGAGCACATGGAGCCGGCGTTCGTGGAGCGGCTCGACGCGTGGAGGCTCGCCGAGACGATGGGCATGGCGCTCCCGCCGGTGATGATCCACGGCGACGACGTGACGCACGTGGTGACGGAGGAGGGGATCGCGAACCTGCTCCTGTGCCGCACGCCGGAGGAGCGCGCCGAGGCGATCCGCGGCGTCGCCGGCTACACGCCGGTCGGGCGCGCGCGCTCGCGGCGCGCCGTCGAGGAGCTCCGCCGCCGGGGCGTCATCCGCCGCGCGGAGGATCTCGGCATCGACAAGCGCGAGGCGACGCGCGATCTGCTCGCCGCGCGCAGCGTGAAGGACCTCGTGCGCTGGTCGGGCGGGCTCTACGAGCCGCCCGCCCGGTTCCGGAGCTGGTGAGGGGAGGGACGGGATGGAGCGCCTCGCGTTCGAGCTCGAGTCGGCGGGCCCGCCGGCGCCGCGCGCGCCGCCGGTCGTCGTCGGCGTCGTCGCGTCCGGGAACCTCGAGGTGCTCGTCGAGCCGGGGGACCTCGCGGGCCGCTGCCGCGTCGAGGTCGCCACGTCCGCGAACGGGTTCGCGGAGATCTGGGACGCCGTGCTGCGGGACTTCGCGGCCCGGAACGCGGTCGCCGGGCTCGCGCTGTCCGTGAACGACGCGGGGGCGACCCCCGCCGTCGTGAGCCTGCGCCTCGACCAGGCGGTCGAGGAGTACCTGGGGCAGCGGCCGTGACGCCGGGGAACCCGGGTCACCTCCCCGCGCGGAGGAGCTATCGCGAGGCGACGGCGCGGCGCAGGCTCGCGGGGATCCTCGACCCCGGCAGCTTCACCGAGCTCCTCGGCCCCTCCGAGCGCGTGACGAGCCCGCACCTCGCCGGCCTCGGCCTCGCCGTCGCCTTCGACGACGGCGTCGTGGTCGGGCGCGGCCTCCTCGGCGGCCGGGTGGTCCTCGCCGCGAGCCAGGAGGGCGGGTTCATGGGCGGCGCGGTGGGCGAGGTGCACGGCGCGAAGCTCGTCGGGCTCCTCCGCCGCGCCGAGCGGGAGCGCCCGGCGGGCGTGCTCCTCCTGCTCGACTCGGGCGGCGTGCGGCTGCAGGAGGCGAACGCGGGCCTCGTGGCGGTCTCCGAGATCATGCGCGCGCTGCTCGGCGCGCGCGCCGCCGGCGTGCCGGTCGTCGGCCTCATCGGCGGCGGCTGGGGATGCTTCGGCGGGATGGGCATCGTGGCGCGCTGCTGCGACGCGCTCGCCATGAGCGAGGAGGGGAGGCTCGGGATCTCCGGGCCCGACGTGATCGAGGCGACGAAGGGCGTCGAGGAGCTCGACGCCGCGGATCGCGCGCTCGTGTGGCGCACCTACGGCGGCAAGCACCGCTACCTGCTCGGCGAGGCGGACCTCCTCGTGGAGGACGACCTCGCCGCCTTCCGCGACGCCGCCGCGGCGCTCCTCGCCAGCCCGCGGTCGCTCGACGAGGGCGCGCTCGCGCGCGAGCACGAGCGCCTCGCGCGACGGCTCGCGGACTTCGGCGGCTGCACGGACGCGGCGGACGTCTGGCGCGCCGCCGCGGTGCCGGACCCGGACCGCCTCCCGCTCCTCGACGCGGACGCGTTCCGCCGCGCCGTCGCCGCTGCGCGCGGGGAGGAGCCGTGACCCCCGCGCTCGGGGCCCTCGTCGGCGCGCTCTTCCCCGCCGGGCACGCCGTCCGGGAGGAGGGCGGGATCGTCGTCGGCGCCGCGCACACCGCGGCCGGCGAAGTCGCGGTGCTCGGTACCGCGGGCGGGGTGGAGGTCGGCGTCGAGGCGGCGCTCGCCCTCGCGGGAGAGGTCCTCCGCACCGTGCGCGAGCACCCGGGGCGGCCCATCGTCGTCCTGGTGGACACCCGCGGCCAGCGGATGAGCCGGCGCGACGAGGTGCTCGGCCTCAACGGCTACCTCGGACACCTCGCCGCCTGCGTCGAGCTCGCGCGGCGGCGCGGGCACCCCATCGTCGCCGTGGTGAGCGGCGACGCGGTGAGCGGCGGGGTGCTGCCGCTCGGCTTCATGGCGGACGCCGTCCACGCCGTGGAGGGGGCGCACCCGTGGGTGATGAGCCTGCCGGCGATGGCGCGCGTGACGAAGCTCCCGCTCGAGCGGCTGGAGGAGCTGTCGCAAAGCTCGCCGGTGCTCGCGCCGGGCCTCGACCGCTTCGTGCGGCTCGGCGCGATCGAGCCGCGCTGGGAGCCGCCGCTCTCGGAGCAGCTCGCGGCCGCGCTCTCCCGTCCGGCCGGACGGGACCGCCGCGCGGAGCTCGGCCTCGAGCGAGGAGGGCGGCTCCTGGCGGCGGCGGTGGCGCGGCGGGTGAGCGGAGAGGACGGCGATGAGCCCTGACGCGGTCTCGGGCGACTTCCCGGCCCGCCACGATCTGGTCTGGCTCCGGCCCATGTGGCGCGAGGCGCTGCGCGGGGCGGTGGCGCCGTCCGCGCTGGACGCCCTCGGGGACTGGTTCGGCCGCCGGCTCCCCGCCGTCGCGTGCCGGCGCGACGGCTCCTGCGGCGACGCGATCCCGCTCGCGGTGGCGCTGCCGTCCTCCGCGGCGGGCGAGAAGCGGCGGGTGGCGCTCGCCGTGGAGCCGAGGGCCGTGGAGCGGATCGGGGCGCCGGCGACCCTCCGGGAGGCCGCCGGGAGCGCGCCGCCGGCGTGGCGGGAGCGGCTCGGAGCGCTCGACCACGCAGCGCGCGACGCGGGGCTCGTCCTGCGCGTGTACGGTTCGCTCGCGTGGCAGCACCTCTCCGGGCGGGCCTACGTGACGGAGCGCTCCGACGTGGACCTGCTCGTCGAGCCCCGCTCCGCGGGCGAGCTCCGCGGTGCGCTGGCGCTCCTCCGCGCCCGCGGCGACGGGATCCCGCGGCTGGACGGAGAGGTCCTGCTCCCCGGCGGGCGAGGCGTCTCGTGGCGGGAGCTCGCCGCGGGGGCCGCGCGGGTCCTCGTGAAGTCCGGGACGGCGGTGGCGCTCGAGCCGGCGCGGGCGCTCCTCGGGCCGCTCGCGGGGGAGGAGCCGTGGCCGTGACGACCGCCTCCGCGAGCCTCCCGGTGAAGCGTCCCCCCACCGCGAGCGTCGCGCACGCGATCGGCGAGGCGGCCGTCGCGGCGCTGCACGAGGAGCTCGAGGCCGAGCCCAAGCCGGGCCTCGTCACGCCGCGGGACCGCGGCGCGCACCGGGACATGGACGCGCGGACCTTCCGCGCGAGCATCGCGGCCCTGCGCGGCTACTTCCACGCGGTCGCGCGCGCCGGGACGGAGGGGGCCTCGCTCGCCGCCCTGCGCCCGCTCGCGCTCGACGCGGAGGCGCGCATGCTCCACGCGACCGGCGGCGTGAACACCCACCGCGGCGCGATCTTCTCGCTCGGCCTCCTGACCGCGGCGGCGGGGCGCCTCGCGGCCGCGCGCGCGCCCTTCGGGCCCGCCGCCCTCCGGGACGCCGTGCGCCGCGGCTACGGGGCGGCGATCCTGCGCGAGCTGCCGGCGCCGGTGGCGAGCCACGGCGCGATCGCCGGACGCCGCCACGGCGTCGGCGGCGCGCGCGCGGAGGCGGCGGCCGGGTTCCCGCACCTGTTCGACGTGGCGCTGCCGGCCCTCCGCGCGAGCCTGCTCCGCGGGGCCTCGCGCGAGGCCGCGGCCGTCCAGTGCCTGCTCTCCGCGATCGCGGTCCTCCCCGACACGAACCTCCTCTACCGCGGCGGCGCGGCCGGCCTCACCTTCGCACGCGCGGCCGCGCAGCTCTTCCTCGCCCGGGGCGGCGTGCACCGCAGCGGCTGGCGAGAGCACGCGCGCGCGCTGCACCGGGCGTTCGTCGGGCGGGACCTCTCGCCCGGCGGCAGCGCCGACCTGCTCGCCGCCGCGCTGTTCGTCGAGCGGCTCGGCGCGCTCGACCCCTCGCCCGCCGGGGGCGCGGGATGACGGGGACGGCCGGCCTCGCGGTGCTCTGTCCGGGGCAGGGGGGCCAGCACCCGGCCATGTTCGATCTCGCGCTCGCGAGCCCGCGCGGCGCCGAGGTCCTCGCCGCGGCGCGCGCGGCGCTCGGCGACGATCCGGTGGAGCGCGCGCGGCGCGGCGGCCCCGACCTGTTCGCGAACGCGCTCGCGCAGCCGCTCCTGTGCGCCGCCGAGCTCGCGACCTGGGCGGCGCTCCGCGAGGCGCTGCCCCCGGCGCGCGTGTTCGCAGGCTACAGCCTCGGGGAGCTCGCGGCCTACGGCTGCGCGGGCGCGCTCTCCCCCGGGGACACCGTGACGCTCGCCGCGCGCCGGGCGGCGCTCATGGACGCCGCCGCCCCCGCCGGCAGCGGGCTCCTGGCGCTCCGCGGCATCGCGCTCGCCCGGGCGGAGGCGCTCGCCGGGGAGGTCGGCGCGGAGCTCGCCATCGCGATCGGGCCGGATCACTGCGTCGTCGGCGGCGCCGCCGGTCCGCTCGCGCTCCTCGAGGTGCGCGCGCGCGCCCTGGGGGCCACGACCGTCCAGCGGCTCCCCGTGGGCGTCCCCGCCCACACGCACCTCCTCGACGCGGCGGTCGAGCCCTTCGCGGACGCGCTCGGGCGCTCCGGGCTTCGCGATCCCCCCACGCCCGTCCTGGCGGGCGTCACCGGCGCGCCGGCGCGGACCCGGACCGCGGCCGTGGCGGCCCTCTCCGTGCAGCTCGCGCGGCGCGTCGAATGGGGCCGCTGCCTCGCGACCGCCGCCGAGCTGGGCTGCTCGGTGTTCCTCGAGCTCGGGCCGGGCAACGCCCTCGCGCGGATGGCCGCCGAGGCCATCCCCGGCGCGCGCGCCCGCTCGGTGGCGGACTTCCGCTCGCTGGACGGCGTCGTGCGCTGGGTGGAGGCGAGCGGCGGGCGGCGATGAACGGCGGCGCGGCGCGCTCAGCCTCTTGCGAGGCTGGCGCCGCGGGCGCCGAGCTCCGCGAGCAGCGCCTCGACCCGGTCGAGATCGACCGGCTTCACGAGGTGCACGTCGAACCCGGCCTCCGCGGCCCGCGCGGCGTCCTCCGGGCGGCCGTACCCGGTCATCGCCACGATGGGCGCGCGCGGCGCCGGAGCCGCCTGCCGGATCCGACGCGCCACCTCGTAGCCGTCGAGGTCCGGGAGCCCGACGTCGAGCAGGATGACGTCGTAGCCGCCCGCGGCCGCGAGGGCGAGCCCCTCCTCGCCGCGGTGCACGAGGGTGACCGCGTGGCCCCACCCCGTGAGCGCGTCCTCGAGCAGGAACGCGAAGTCGTCGTTGTCCTCGACGACGAGCACGCGCAGCGGCCTCGCGTCCCGACGCCCGGGCCGCACCGGCGCCGCGGTCACCTCCGTCCCCGGCGGTGCCGCGGGTAGCCGGACCGTGAACTCCGTCCCCGCCCCGGGCTCGCTCGCGCAGGTCACCGTCCCGCCGTGCATCTCCACGATGCGCTTCACGAGCGAGAGCCCCACGCCGAGGCCGTTCTGGTGCCGCCCGGCCGCGCGCGCGCCCTGGAAGAAGAGATCGAACACGCGTGCGCGGACGTCCGGAGGCATCCCGATGCCGTCGTCCCGGACGCGGATCACGGCGTCGGTCTCCTCCCGCTCGACCGAGACCTGGACGCGGCCTCCCGGGGGCGTGAACTTCTGCGCGTTGGAGAGGAGGTTCTCGACGACCTGCTCGAGCCGCGCGGCGTCGGCGTGCACCGGGACCGGCTCGCCCGTGGTCGCGACGAGCTCCACGCCCGCTCCCGCGAACGCGTGCGCAGCCGCGTCGACGGCGTCGGCCACGATGCGCGCCGCGTCCACCGGCGCCCGGCGCAGCTCGAGCTTGTTCTTGTTGATGCGGGTGACGTCGAGCAGGTCGTCGACGATGCGCGCGAGGCGCCGCGTCTGGTGGGCGATGGTGGCGCGCCGCTTGCCGCCGCGCTCCGCGTCGGCGCAGTCGAGCTGCTGCACGGCCGCTGAGATCGAGGCGAGCGGGTTCCTGAGCTCGTGCGAGAGCGCGGCGAGGAACTCGTCCTTGAGCTGATCCACGCGGGCGAGCTCCTCCCGGCCCCGGCGCAGCTCCGCCCCGCTCCGGTTCAGCTCCTCGTTCTGGGCGAGCAGCTCCTCGTTCTGCGCCTGGATCTCCTCGCTCTGGGCCTGCAGCTCCTCGCTCTGCGCCTGCAGCTCCTCGCTCTGGGACTGGATCTCCTCGTTCTGCGCCTGCAGCCGCTCGTTCCGGTCCTGCAGCTCGGCGGCGAGGTGGACGGCGCGGCGGTGGGCGAGCGCGCTCTGGAGGGCGATCGCCAGCCGCGGGGCGGCGGCCTCGACGAACTCCGCCGCCGCGTCGCCGAGCTCGCGGACGCTGCCCACGAGGAGGACGCCCATCGTCCGCCCCTGGAACGGGAGCGGCGTCGCGACGAGCGAGCGCGGGGGCACCTCGTCGAAGCCGAAGCGCACGCGGAACGGCGTCTCCGCCGGGATGGCGTTCACGCGCAGCGTCGTCCCGCTCACGACCACCTGGGCCGGGAGTCCCTCGCCCCGCCCCGCGGCCTCCGCAGGCAGCGCGAACGTCGCGATGGGCCGGAGCGAGCCCTCGTCCGCGAGGTAGACGGCGCCGAGCTCGGCGCCCGCGTACCCGACCACCTCCGAGAGCGCATCGCGCGCGATGGACTCCGGCTCGATCGTGGCGGCGAGCGCGCGCGACAGCCGGGCGTCCGACGAGAGCCGCCGCTCGCGCTCCTTCAGCGCCGCCGCCGCCGACGCGAACGTGCGGGCGAGCTCGCGCAGCTCGTCGCGGACGGCAGGCCTCGGGCCCGGCGCGGCCGGAGCCGGCGGCGCGAGCGCGAGGGCCGGCCCGTGATCGCCGTCGGCGAGGGCGCGGGCGGCGCTCACGAGCTCCGTCGCCGGGGTGCGCACGGCGCGCGTCGTGAGCGTCGCGACGGAGGCCGCGGCGAGGAGCGCCAGCACCGCCGCGAGGATCGTGCGGAGCACGAGCGCCTCTCGCGCCGCCGAGGCCGACGCGCTCGCGCGCCCGAGCTCCGCCTCGATCGTCCCCTCGAGGCGCTTCACCGCCGCCGCGAGCCGGTCGCGGCGCGTGGTCATCTCCGCCTCCGGCTGCAGGAGCGCGGTCGCGTCCGCGCCGTCCTTCACGCGCTCCAGGAACCGATCGCCCGAGACGAGGAAGGACTCGAGCAGCACCGCCGCGTCCTCGGCCCCGCGGCCGGGGACGGCCCCGCGGCGCTCGAGCTCCGAGAGGGCGCGCCGGGCCTCCTGCGCCGCCGCCGCCGTGGCGTCGAAGTGCTCGACGGAGCGCGTGATCGCGAACCGTCGCGTCGCGACGGCCCGGTCCAGCACCGCCACCTCCAGCGCCGCAGCGCCGCGGGAGAGCTCCATCCCTTCCGCCTGGTGACGCTGCAGCCGCTCGAGCTGGTGGTACCAGGCGAACGTCGAGCCGAGGGTGACCACCACGATCGCGAGGACGACGCCGAAGCCCAGCGCGAGCCGCGCGCCGATGCCGAGGTCGAGTCGAGTCACGCGGACCTCCTTCTGCGGAAGACGCGGGCCGCGGGGTCCAGCACCTCGAGCTCGGCCAGCACGGACGCGCAGGGCCACTCCGCCTCCCCGAGCCAGAGGACGCCGCCCGGCCGGACCGCGGCGAGGAGCGCGTGGAACACCCGCTCCTGCAGCTCCGGCTGGAAGTAGATGAGCACGTTCCGGCACGCGACCAGATCGAACGGCGCGCCCGCGGGCGGAGCGTCGCCGCACACGTCGTGGCGCGCGAAGCGCACGCGCCGGCGGATGCCCGCCCGCAGCCGGACGCGCCGCGGGGGCTCGCGGCGCGGGGAGCACGGGGAGAGCGCTCCGGGAGGGCCCGCCGGCGGGCTCGGCGGGGCGGGCTCGAACGCAGCGTGAAAGGCCGGTGGGACGTCAGCGAGCGCGCTCGCGAGGTACTTTCCCTCCGCAGCCGACGAGAGCGCGAGCGGGTCGACGTCGGTGGCGAGGATCTCCGGCGCGGTCGTGTCCGCCCCGAGCAGGAGCGCGAGCGTGTACGCCTCCTCGCCCCGGGCGCAGCCGGCGCTCCAGGCCCGGAGCCCGCGGCGAGCCGGGCGCGGCCCCGCGGGCAGCGGCGCACGCCACCTCCGCGGCGCGTGCGTCCCGGAAGAAGCGGCTCACCTTGATCGTGAGCCGCTCGACCGCCCGGAACACCTCCGCGGGGTCCTCGGCGATGAGCGCGAGGTAGTCGCCGGCGTGGTGCACCCCCGCGCTGGCCATGCGCTGGCGGAGTCGCCGCTCCACGAAGTGGGGGCGGTGGTGCTGGAAGTCGACCCCGGATCGCTCGCGGATCAGGGCCAGGATCGCCTCGACCTCGGCGCGCATCGGCGGTGGCTTAAAGCAGACGGGGGCAGGGCCGTCAATCATCGGGAGGCGCCATGCGCATCCGCTCGTGCACGAAGGCTCTATCGCTCGCGGTCGCGCTCGCGGTGACGTCCTGCGGGGGGCGCGACGGCACCCGATCCGGGGCTCCGGCCGGGCCGATCCCCGTGAAGGGAATGACCTGGAACGTCCTCCACGGGGGCGCGTTCGATCGGGTCCTCTCGGAGACGGGGAACCTCCCCGCCGCCTTCGACGCGCTGTGGGCGGGGGTGGTGGCGAGCGATCCGCCCGCGCGGATGCGGAAGGTCGCCGCCGAGATCGCCTCCGCGCGGCCGGATCTCGTCGGCCTGCAGGAGGCGGCGCTGTGGCGCGCGGAGCTGCGCGACGGCTCCGCCACGATCGAGTACGACCTCGTGGGGCTCGTCCTCGCGGAGCTGCGCGCGCGCGGCGCGGCGTACTCGCTCGTGTCCCTGCAGGCGTCGGCGGAGCCGACGCTGCCGGGCGCGCGCGGCTCCTACCGCTTCGCCGATCGCGTCGCGGTGCTCGCGCGCGATGGGCTCGCCGTCTCGAACCCTCGCGGCGGTCTCTACGCGACGCGGCTGCCGCTCCCCGTGCCGCTCCCCGGCGGCGGCTCGTTCGGCGTACCGCGCGCGTGGACGAGCGTCGACGTCGAGCTCGACGGGCGGCGCTTCCGCTTCCTCTGCACGCACCTCGAGACGGTGGAGGCGGTGTCGGCGGGCCAGGCCGCGGAGCTCGTGACGCTCGCCGGGACCGACCTCCCCGTGATCGTGGTGGGGGACATGAACTCGGCGCCGGGCGACGACGCGTACGAGCTCCTCGTGAACGGCACTTCGGGGCTCCGCGACGCGTGGGAGGCCGGCGAGGGAGCGGGCCTCACCTGCTGCCGAGACTCGCTCACCGACCCGGCGGCCGGCGTGACCCAGCGGGTGGACCTCGTGCTGCAGCGTGGCTTCACCGCGCGGTCCGCGGCGCTCGCCGGCGCGGACGCCGCGAGCTTCGAGGGCGGGCGCTGGCCGTCGGATCACGTCGGGGTGGTCGCCGAGCTCGAGCTCCCCTGATCGCGCCGTGCCACGCGCCTGCGCTCTCGCGGACGGGGGCCTGCTCGCGGCGGCGCAAGCGAACGTTTCGGGCGGCGGTGACATGCCGGAGACACGGCGCCCTTATCTCCCCGGCTCCTCGGGACCACGGAGCCGCGATGCCCCTCTACGCCGATCTGTTCCGCTCGATGGAGCGCGCCCGCTGGAGCCTGGCCGACGACGTGCCCTGGGATCGCTTCGACCCGGCGAAGCTCACCGGCGAGCAGGCGCTCACGGTGAAGCAGAACGCCATCACCGAGTGGTCGGCGCTGCCCGCGACGGAGATGTTCCTCCGCGACAACCGCGACGACAGCGACTTCTCGGCGTTCATGTCCATCTGGTTCTACGAGGAGCAGAAGCACGCCCTCGTGCTCATGGAGTACCTGCGGCGCTTCCGGCCGGACCTCCTCCCCACGGAGGACGAGCTCCACGCCGTGCGCTTCGAGTTCGATCCGGCGCCGCCGCTCGAGACCCTCATGCTGCACTTCTGCGGCGAGGTGCGGCTCACGCAGTGGTACCGGCGGGCCGCGGAGTGGCACGAGGAGCCGGTGATCCGCCACGTCTACGGCCTCGTGTCCGAGGACGAGGCGCGCCACGCCGGCGCGTACCTCAAGTACATGCGCCGCGCGCTCGAGCGACACGGCGACACGGCGCGCGCGGCGTTCGCGAAGATCGGCGTCCTCATGGCGAGCGGCGGGCGGGGCGGCAAGCCGCTCCACCCGACGAACCTGCACGTGAACCGCTCCCTCTTCCCGAACGACACCGTCCAGAGCCGCCTGCCCGATCCGGGCTGGCTGGAGCGCTGGCTCGACGACCAGATCCGGTTCGATGGAGCGTGCGAGCAGCGCGTCGTGCGCGCGATCCTCCGCAGCCTTTCGGCGCTGTTCGGCGAGCCGTTCGAGACGGTGCGCGATCTCAACCGCTTCCGGAAGGCGGGGCGCGCCGGCGCGGGGGAGGCGCGCGCCACGCAGTGAGCGGCGGGTCGTGACCCGGAGCCGGTCTAGGAGCGAGGCGAGCTCACCGGGGCCTCGCGTCAGATCCGGATCTGGAGCCGGTGGATGCGCGTCTCCTCCATCCCGGCGGGATCGAGCTCGGCCTCCTTCCACGCGTCGACGTGGCTGTTGCCGATGTAGTGGAAGGCGCCTCGGTCGAGGGCCCCGGTCGTGGGCGTGTGCCAGCGCGCGTTCCCGGCCTCGACGACCCCGGCGCGGACGACGCGCTCGGCGCCCGGCGCGAGCTCGAGCCGCACGATCCGCGGTGCGCCGAGCCCGTTCTGGATCGCGACGAGGGTCCGCCCCTGGGCGGACAGCCCGTCGATCCCGCCCAGCGGGAAGCCCGTCGGTCCGGCCAGCCGCCGGGGCGCGCCGCCCGCGACCGGCACGTCCCACAGCCCGAACGCGTCCGCCACGAGCAGCCGCGCCTCCGCGAAGGCGATCCCGTTCGCGTAGGTGAACGTGCCCGGAGGGACCACCGGCGCGAGGGCCGTCGCGCCCGGGTCGAGCCGGTACACCGCGCCGGCCTCGCTGTCGGTGACGAGCACCGTGCCGTCCTCGGCGACGGCGAGGTCGTTCAGCAGGTGCCCCTCTCCGTCCAGGGTGACGCTGCGCCTCGTCGCGCCGCTCGCGAGGTCGAACGCGTACACGCCCGAGCGCGAGCCGGTCTTCGCGGCGCCATCCGCCGCGTCGCCACGGTTCGCCACGGCCCACAGGAGCCCGCGCCGGGGATCGACCTTCACCCCGAGCACGCGCCCGAGCCCGCCAGCCTGGGCCGGGACCGCGTCGGTCGCCGCGCCTCCCGGGGCGATGCGGACGATCTTCCGCAGCCGGATGCTCCCCACGTAGAGCGTCCCGTCGCGCGGATCGACCGCGATCCCCTCCGCGACGAGGCCGCGCTCCTGCAGCGTGAACGCCACGCCTGCGTGGTCCGTCGCCGGCGCGCGGGCGGCGATCCGCGCCGCGAGGTCGCGGAACGCGTCGCGGCCGGCGAGCCCGGCGAAGTCCCGCGCGTCGAGGGGGATGTCCCAGCCGCGCGCGTAGAGCGCGCGGAGCGTCTCGAGCGCGCCGTCGGGATCGCCTCGGCCGCTCTGCGTCCACGCGCGGAGGTAGAGGCGGCCGGGATCGTCGGCGCCCGGCTCCGGCGCCGGCCGCGCCCCGTCGCGCGCGGGCGGCGCGCCGCCGGTGCGGCAGGCGAGGGCGGCGAGGAGCGGGAGCAGCAGGGCGGCGCGGGTGGACGCGGGCACGGGCACCTCGTCGAGGAGGGTGGTCCTGGAACGAGAGACGCCCGCGAGCGGGATGTGACGCTGCGAGAAGGTCGGCGCCCTACAGGAACTCGCAGAGGTACGCGGCCGGCGCCAGCGCCTTCACGTCGAAGCCGCTCTTCGCCGGGACCTCGAACGTCGTCCCGGCGGGGAACGGGCGGAAGGTCGCGTCCCCCGGGAGCTTCGCCCACAGCTCGCCGGACACGACCGTCATCCGCTCCGCGGCGTCCGTCCCGAAGTGGAACTCGCCCGCGTCCACGACGCCGACCGTGTGGCGCCGCCCGTTCCGCTCGAACCCGACGCTCTGGACGCCACCGTCGAAGTACGCGTTGTGCTTGAGCATGAAGGGGACTGAAGCACGGGCGCGGCCGTCCTTTCAAGGGCGAGCGGCGCGCCGGCGGCGGGAGCGGCCCGCGCCGGGGAACCCGTTCGCCAGGCGGCAGATCCTCGCGAGCCGTCGCTCAGCGGCGCCGCTTCTGGCCGCTGCGCCCGACGCTCCACGACCCCACGAGGCGCGACTTCCCGCCGGAGCCGGAGCCCGCGTCGGTCGCGCTCGCGCCGCCTCCGTGCTGCGACCGGGAGGCGCCCGACCGCTGCGCGCGGCCGTCACCGCGCACGCGGGCGCGGGCGGGCTTCGCCTGCTGCGGGCGGTGGCGCGGCTGCGCGGGGCCCGGGTCCTTCTGGGCGGACGCGGCGCGGGCGAGCTCGACCTGGAAGATCTCCGCGTCGCGCGGCACCTCGGCGCGCGGGAGCACCGCGCGCGTGAGCCGCTCGATCGCGTGGAGGAGATCGCGCTCCTCCGGGGCGGAGAAGCTCGAGGCCCTGCCGCTCGCGGCCGCTCGCGCGGTGCGGCCGATGCGGTGCACGTAGTCCTCGGGCACGTGCGGCAGGTCGAAGTTCACGACGTGGCCGATCTCGGCCACGTCGATGCCGCGCGCGGCGATGTCGGTCGCGACGAGCACGCGGTAGGTCCCGTCCTTGAAGCCGTCGAGCGCCATCCGCCGCTGCGCCTGCGAGCGGTCGGCGTGGATGCGCGCGACCTTGTGGCCGGCGCGCCCGATGTGCTTCCAGATCTTGTCGGCGCGCCGCTTCGTGCGGGTGAACACGAGCGTCGAGTCGCCGTCGCGCTCGAGCAGCGTGAGGAGGAGCGGGAGCTTCTCGTGCTGCCCCGCGAGGAACACCTGCTGCTCGGCGCGCGCCGCGGTGGTGCCGCTGCGCGCCACCTCGACGTGGACCGGATCCTTGAGGTGCGCGCGCGCGAAGTCGGCCACCTCGCCCGCCGTGGTCGCGGAGAAGAGCAGCGTCTGGCGCTGCTTCGGGAGCCGCCGCAGGATCCGGTCGAGCTGGGGCTTGAAGCCCATGTCGAGCATCCGGTCGGCCTCGTCGAGGACGAGCACCTCGATCGCGTCGAGCTTGGCGTTGCCCTGCTCGAGATGGTCGACGAGCCGCCCGGGCGTCGCGATGACGATCTCGCGCCGCTCCCGGAACGCCTCGGCCTGGGCGCCCATGCCCACGCCGCCGATGATCACCGCGCCGCGCACGCGGCGGCCCCGGCCGAAGCGCTCGAGCTCCTCGCCGATCTGCACGGCGAGCTCGCGGGTGGGCGCGAGCACGAGCGCCCGCGTCCCGGCCGGCTTGCCGGCGAGCCGCTCGATGATGGGGAGGAGGAAGGCGGCGGTCTTGCCGGTGCCGGTGGCGGCCGTGCCGATGACGTCCCGGCCGGCGAGCGCCGGCGGGATGGCCTCGGCCTGGATGGGGGTCGGGTGCTCGAACCCGGCGTGCGCGAGCGCGGTGAGCGCCTCGCGCGACAGCTTCAGATCAGCGAAGGACTTCGACGTCGACAGAGGGTGCTCCTCGTGGGAGGCGCGCGGCGATTCGCGGCGCGCGTCTTGAAGTGAGGCCGGCTGAACGGGAGGACCGCGCGGGCCGGGATCTCCCGGCGGACAGGCTTCGGGCGCGGTACGAACGAAACGGCCGCGAATGGTATACCCGGCCGCGGAAGCCGGGGCAACGCGCGATCGCTCGGGGTGGGGGCGGGTGGGCGAGCGGCTGCCGGGATCGCCGCGGTCGCGCCCGGGGCGAGCGGGGCGCGCGAGAGCGCGATACCGGGGGGACATGGACGCACGAACGACGCTGAAGCGGGCCGGGCTCTTCGTGGCGCTGCCGGCCGCGGCCGTGGCGGGCTGGGCGGCGTTCGTCCGCCCCTGGCTCCGCCGCTGGGGCGCGACCGACGAGGAGATCGCCCGCCCGATGCCGGGCGACGAGCTCGTCTCGAGGCCGCGCTACCGGTCCACGCGCGCCATCACCGTCCGCGCGCGGCCGGAGGAGATCTGGCCGTGGCTCGCGCAGATGGGCAACGGGCGCGGCGGCCTCTACAGCCTCGACCTGCTCGATCGCGCGCTCGGCGTCCTGGACGCGCCCAGCGAGGAGCGGGTGCACCCGGAGTGGCAGGACCTGAAGCCCGGCGACGTCGTGCCCATCGGCGGCACGCCCGGGTGGCCCGTGCACGCCGTCGAGCGGGAGCGCTCGCTCGTCCTGCGCATCGAGCACGGCGAGGCGCTCGTCACGCAGGCGTGGGGGATCTACCCCGTCGACGCGGAGACCACCCGGCTCGTGCTGCGCGTCCGCGGCGCGGCGCCGCCGGGTCTCCGCAGCACCGCGCTCGTCGCGATGATCGAGCCGCAGGAGCTCATGATGGTCCGGGCGCAGCTCCTCGGGATCCGCCGGCGCGCCGAGGGGCTCGCCCGCGCCCGGCGCGCCGCGGCGCAGGCGGCGGCCGGCGGCGACCGCGGTCCGTGACGGGGTCAGGCGTGCTCGAGGCGCGCCTTCCCGAACCGCGTGCGAGCCCACGCGTGCAGGGCGTGCGGGAACCCGGTCTCCGGGAGCACCATGAACGGACAGAGATCGGTCACGACCGAGATCCCGTGCGCGTCGCAGTAGCGGACCGCCTCCGCGCTCGCGGCGCCGACGCCCATCCCCCGGTGCATCCAGACGTAGCGCACGCCCGCGCGGGCGCAGTCGCGCACGACCTCCTCGGTCTGGGTGGGCGGGGTGAGGAGGAGCGCCGCGTTCACCGGCGGCTTCACGTCCTGGACGTGGGGGAAGCAGGCCTTTCCCTCGGCCACGTCGAGGGCGGGGTTCACCGGCACGACCTCGTAGCCCGCCTTCACGAGCGCGCGCAGCACCTGCCGGCTGAAGTCCTTCTCGTCGCGCGAGATCCCGACCACGGCGATGCGCTTCTGGGCCAGGAACTCGCGGGCGCGATCGAGCGCGATCCCCCGCATGGCATCCTCCTGTGACTCCGGCTACCGCCCCGGGTTGTGGGGTCCTCGGTAGAGTCTACGCGGCTCGTCGCTGCGTGAAGCGCGGCGCCGCGCCGCGCACCCGGCCGGCCAGCCGAGCCGGCCCCGGGCGCGAGGCCCATGCTGCGATCACGACGGTCGGAGGACGGCATGGCGGAACGAGCGGGGGGCAAGCGTGCGAGGAGGTCTCAGGGGCGTGCGCTCTTCCGGGCGAGGTCTTCATCCGCTCGCCTCGCGAAGACGACCTTCGCGATCGCGGTCGGCGCCGCCGCCCTCGGCGCGCTCGCGGTCGGGAGCGTCGCCGTCGGCGCGCTCGCGATCCGCAAGCTCGCCGTGAGCCACGCGCGGATCGGCCGGCTCGAGATCGACGAGCTGCACGTCCGCAGCGCGCGCGGGCTGCCGCCGCCGCCCGCGTGAAGCTCCGTCCCGGAGCCCGGCCCGCGAGGCGTCCGCAGCTCCGCGCGGCGGGCGGCGGCGGGATGCGCCGTCGCCCGCTAGATTCTCGGAACGGAGGACGGAGACGACATGCTCACCCTGTGGCACGCGTGGGCCTGCCCCTACTGCCAGCGCACTCGCATCCAGCTCGACGAGATGGGGCTCGCGTGGGAGTCGCGCGAGATGGATCTCGCGAGGAAGCCTACCGAGGTGTTCGCGATGAACCCGCCGCTCGGCGGGGTGCCGATCCTGGTGGACGGCGACGCGGTGATCCCCGACTCGCTCGTCATCGCGCAGTACCTCGAGGAGCGCCACGGCGGCGAGGTCCCGCTCCTCCCGCGCGACGCGCTCGGCCGGGCGCGGACGCGGCTCCTCTTCGATCGAGTCGCTCCGCTCGCGGCGGCGATCGGGAAGCTCGCGAAGGGTGGACCGGAGGCGAGGCCCGAGGCCGAGCGGGCGGCCCGGGCCGCGCTGGAGCTCGTCGAGCGCGAGACGCCGCAGGATGGGTACCTGCTCGGCGCCTTCGGCCTCGCCGACATCGCGCTCGCGCCCTTTGCGCTGCGCCGCCCGGAGCTCTCCCCGGCGGCGCTCGGCCTCCCGCGCCTCGCGCGCTGGGCCGAGCGCGTCTCGTCCAGGCCGGCCGTCCGGCGCAACCTCGCGGCGCGCGCGCCCTGACCGCTCAGCTCCGCCGCCACCCGCGGCGCCGGTCGCGCAGCATCTCCCGCGCTGCGTTGTAGCCGCAGGCCCCCATGATCCCGCCGCCCGGGTGTGTGGCCGCGCCGCACAGATACAGGTTCGCGATCGGCGTGCGGTAGTCGGCGAAGCCGGGCAAGGGCCGCATCGAGAAGAGCTGCGGGAGCGTCATCGCCCCCTGGAAGATGTTCCCGCCGGTGAGTCCGAAGCGGCGCTCGAGGTCGGGCGGCGCGAGCACCTCGCGCGCGAGGACCGACGCCGTGAACCCGGGCGCGTACTCCTCCAGCGCCGCGAAGCAGCGGTCCGCGAAGCGCTCGCGCTCCTCCTCCCAGCCCCCGCTCGCGAGCCGGTAGGGCGCGTACTGCACGAACATGGACATGAGGTGCTTGCCGGCGGGCGCCACGGTGTCGTCCACCGCGGAGGGGAGGGTGCACTCGAGCACCGGGGCGCGCGAGGGCAGCCCCGCGCGCGCGTCGTCGAAGGCGCGCTCGAGGTAGTCCATCGAAGGCGCGACGTGGATCGTGCCGCGGTGCTCCGGCCCCGGCTCGCCGCCGCCACCCCCCGGCCGCGCGCTGAAGCGGGGCAGCGCCGACAGCGCGACGTTGATCTTCACGGAGCCGCTCGCGTAGTCGATGCGCCGCGCCCGCTCCGCCACCGCGGGCGGGAGGTGCGCCTCGCCGACGAGGCCGAGGAGCGTGCGGGTCGCGTCCGCGTTCGAGGCGACGCGGCGGGCGAGGAGCTCCGTCCCGTCCCCGAGCGCGACCCCGCGGGCGGCGCCCTCCCGGACGAGGATCCGCTCGACGCGCGCGCCGGTGCGGATCTCGGCGCCGGACGCTCGCGCCGCGGCGGCGATGGCCTCGGACAGCGCGCCCATGCCGCCGCGCACGTAGCCCCAGACGCCCCGGGCGCCGTCCACCTCGCCCATCACGTGGTGGAAGAGGACGTAGGCGGTGCCCGGGGTGGAGGGCGAGGCCCAGGCGCCGATGATGGCGTCGGTCGCGAGCGTGGCCTTGAGCGCGTCGGACTCGAACCAGCGGTCGAGGACGTCGCGGGCCGCGCCGGCGAGGATCTCCATCGCCGCCGGGCCGTCCTCCCTGCCGAGGCGCAACAGGCGCGCGCCCATGCGCGCGAGGCGCAAGAGCTCGCGCGGGCGGCGTGAGAACGGATCGGGCGGCGTCTCGAGGAGCGCCGGCTCGATGGCGCGGGCGATCCGCTCGAGCTGCGCCTCGTAGGCAGGGAGCCGCGCCGCGTCGCGCGCCGAGAACCTCGCGACCTCTCGCTGGTTCCCGGCGAGGTCCGGCCCGAGGAGCAGCGAGCGGCCGTCGGGGAGCGGCGTGAACGAGGAGGGATCGCGGCGCAGCACCCGGTAGCCGTGGCGCGCGAGCTCGAGGTCGCGGACGATCTCCGGGCGGAAGAGGCTCACCACGTACGCGGCGGTGGAGACCTTGAACCCGGGCCACGTCTCCTCGGTGGTGCACGCGCCCCCGACGCGGTCGCGCGCCTCGAGCACGAGGACGCGCTCGCCCGCGCGGGCGAGATAGGCCGCGAGGACGAGGCCGTTGTGGCCTCCGCCGACGACGATGACGTCCCAGCTGCGCACCGGTACGCGCGGGCCGATGGCGCCGCGCCCGCGGGAGGCCCTAGCGGTGGGAGGGAGGCGCCGCGCGGCCTTCCCGGGCCGGGCGCGCAGCGCCTCGGATCGAGCTCACGCCTGGTGGTGGATGCAGAGGATGTTGCCGTCCGGGTCCTTGAACCAGGCGCAGGTCTCCTTCCCGACCTCCGCGATGCCGTCCTTGGTCTTCAGGGCGGGGTACTCCTCGAAGCTCACGCCGCGCGCCCGCAGGTCCTTCACCTCGGCGGGCACGTCCGGCACCTCCCAGCTCATCGCGGTGTGGTCGGACTGCGGCGGGGTCTCGCGCGGATACAGCGCGAACTCACCGCCGTCCCCCTCGAACACGACGTCTCCGTTCTCCAGGGTGCGGGTCGCGTGCAGCCCGAGCTTCTCCTCGTAGAACCGGCGTGCCCGGGTGATGTCGGTGACCGGCAGCATGGCCGTGAAGTGACGATTCCCCAGCATGTGGCGCCTCCTGTTCCGCGGAACTGCCGGGAAGGACCGTAAGTGGCGCGGCAGCCTGCCGCGCCTGCCGGCTGGGATCCCGCGCGCGGGGGGCGGCGCCGACCGATCGGGCGCCGCTCCGTCCGCGCGCAGCCGGGTGGCGTCCGGCGCGCGCGGGACGTAGCATGCGCGCCCCATGGAGCTGGAGCACCGCACCGTGTCCCGCTACCGGCTGCGCCCGGAGGCGTCGCGCGCCACCGCGCGTCGCATGAACCGCCGCTTCCTCGCGACGCTCGTCGCGGTGGTCGCGCTCGTGCTCGCCGCGTACGGCGCCGGGCTGCGCGATCCCGGCCGCGGCTTCGACGCGCTCGTGGTCCCGTTCGCGCTCCTGCTCGTGCTCGCCGCCTTCTCGTACGTGCGCCGGATGCGCCGCTTCCGCGCGCGGTGGGCGTCGTTCGAGATTTCGCTCGAGGAGGAGGCCATCGGGCGCGCGGTGGTGGGCTTCCCGCCCGTGCGGATCCTGCGCGCGGAGGTGGCGGCGATCGAGGACGTCCCCGCCGGGCTCGCCGTGCGCGCGCGCGACGGCCGCGGCCTCGTCGTGCCGCGCGAGCTCGAAGGCTACGAGCGCGTGCGGGCGACGCTCGCCGGATGGGGGACGATCGCGGCGCGTGGGCGGTGAGCCGCGCTCGTTCGTGCGCGCGCGAGCGCTCGCCCGGGGGGCGCCGCCCCGCGCAGCCGGGCGGCGGTCAGAGGTCAGAGGTGCACGACCCGCACGCCCGGCTCCGCCGCGGCGAGCGCCTCCGCGAGCACCGAGCGGTGGCAGCGCGCGGGGTTCGCCTCCGCGCAGAGGAGCGCCGTCCGCGCTCCGGCCGCCGCGTCGAGCACCGCCCGCACGGCCTCGGGGCGCTCCGCGAGGTGCGCGCGGTAGCGCGCGAGGACGCCGGGGAGGTCGGCGGCCGCCTCCGCGTGGAACGGGTTCCCCGCCTCGGGCAGGTGGCGGTACTCGAACCCGGCGGCGACGAGGGCGCGCTCGAGCGGGCCCTTCGAGAAGCCGGGCTTCGGCGAGCGGGCGGAGCGCCTCACGTCGAGGACCCGCGTCACCTGCGCCTCGCGCAGCCGGGTGGCGAGGGCCCGCACCGAGCGTCCCTCGTACCCGATCGTGAAGACGAGCGCGGCGGGCGTCACTGCTTGAGCTGCGGGCGGTGCTGGGCCTCCTCGTCGAAGCCGTGCGCGACCACCACGTGGTAGACGGCGTACGGCTCCTCGCCGGAGCCGCCCACCAGCTCGAACAGGAACTGCCCCTGATCCCCGTCGGGATCGGGCATCGCCTGGACGAACATCACCTCGCGCGACTCGATGAGGATCTCGCCGAGGAGCTGCTTGCCGCGGAGGACCTGGATGGTCGGCGTGCGGTCCTCGTCCTCCTCGAGGTGCCAGTGCAGGTCCTCGTGGTCGTAGAGGTAGGCGTCGGCCGTGCCCGCGCGGAGGATGCAGTTCGCGTGGCGCTTGAGCCAGCGCCAGAAGCGGTCGAAGGCGAGGGTGGTGCCGGTCTCGACGGTCACGGGCATGCGCGGAATATACCGGGCGGAGGAGCGCCGCGGGGCGCACAGGGGCGAGCGTGTGGACGCCCGTCCGGGGCCAGCACGGGGTCCCCCCACGCGGGCGTGCCCCGCCTGCGCCCGCGGGCTCTATGCACGGGGAAGCGCCGGAGGCGCCGCCGGACGGGAGGTGCGCCATGCTGTGTCAGGACGTCATGAAGAGCGAGGTCGAGACGTTCCGCGAGACGGACCCGGTGATCGACGTCGCCCGCCGCATGCGCGAGGTGAACATCGGCTTCGTGCCGATCTGCGATCGCGACGGTCACCCGGTGGGCGTGCTCACCGACCGCGATCTCGCCCTCCGCGTCTGCGGCGAGGACCGCCGCGCGAGCGAGACGCGGGCGGGTGCGGTGATGACGCGCGAGACCATCACCTGCCGCGACAGCGATCCCATCGAGGCCGCCGAGCAGCTCATGGCGCGCTACCGCAAGTCGCGGATGATGATCGTGGACGAGGAGGGCCGGCTGGTCGGCGTCATCAGCCTCTCCGACATCGTGGAGGAGGAGGACGATCGCCGCGCGGCCGAGACCATGCGGTCGGTCTCGGAGCGGGAGCTGCATTGATCTGACGGGGGCTGCGCCCCCGCCCCGCCGACGGCTGGCCGCCGTCGATCGGCTACCGCGCGTCTCTCGGCTCCCGCTCGGCGAGCGTGGACACCGCCTCGACCGCGCCGCCGCGGAGGTAGAGCCGCGGCACGCGGGCGGTGAGGCCGGCGAGGATCTCCCAGGAGATCGTGTCCACCAGGGACGCGAGCTCGTCGGCGTCCACCCGCTCGTCGCCGTCGCGGCCGAGGAGCGTCGCGACGTCTCCCGCGCGCACCTCGGGCACCGCGGTCACGTCCACCATGCACATGTCCATGGCGACCCGGCCGACCACCGGCGCCCGGCGCCCGCGCACGAGCACGTGGGCGCGGTTGCCGAAGGCGCGACGGTACCCGTCCGCGTAGCCGCACATGACGAGCGCGACGCGCGACGGGCGGGGCGCCGCCCAGGTGCGGCCGTAGCCGACGGTGGCGCCGCGCTCGATCTCGAGCACGCGCGCGATCCGGCTCCGCAGCGACAGCACGGGCACGAGCTCCGCGTCGGTGCCGCACCACGGCGCCGGCCGGTAGCCGTACATCGAGAGGCCCGTGCGCACGACCTCGAGCGCCATCTCGTGATCGAGGAGGACGCTCGCCGAGGCGGAGCAGTGGCGCTCCTTGACGAAGGGGAGGCGTGAAGAGACGTCGCGCAGGATCTCGAACTGCCGGCGCGTGAAGCGCTGATCTCCCTCCTCCGCCGCGGCGAAGTGGGTGAAGAGGCCCTCGACCGAGAGCTCGGGGATCTCGCGCAGCCGGTTCGCGAGCGCGACCAGCGCGTCGGGCCGGAGCCCGTGCCGGTTCAGGCCCGACTCGAGCTCGAGGTGGACCGGGACCACCGCGCCGCGCCGCTTCGCGGCGGCCGCGAGCGCCTCGGCGACGTCGGCCGCGCCCACCGTCGGGCGGAGCCCGAGGGCGACGACGCGCTCGGCGTCGCTCGGGGGGGTGTAGCCGATGACCAGGATGGGCGCGTCCACGCCGGCGCGGCGAAGCTCCTCCGCCTCGTCCACGCAGACCACGCACAGCCCCGAGGCGCCGGCGGCGAGCGCCGCCCGCCCCACCGCCACCGCCCCGTGGCCGTACGCGTTGGCCTTCACGACGGCGTAGAGCCGGGCAGGCGCCGCGCGGCCCGCGAGCAGGCGGACGTTGTGAGCGAGCGCGTCGAGGTCGACCTCGGCCCAGACCGGCCGGCCGCCCCACTGGGAGGGGTTCGTGGACATGGAGCCGTCAATATACCCGCCGGCCCCGCGCTGCCAGAGGGGCGATCGGGCGCCCGCCGTGCCGCCGCCCTCACGAGGGCCCGCCGCACCGGGGGCCGGCGCGCGAGACGGCCCATCATTCGCGGCACCGGAGGCGAGCCGAGGTGAAAGGAACTGTGGTCTGGAGGTTCGCGTGAGCAATCGATACCAGCAGCTCTGCCAGACGCTCGAGGACGCCCGGTCCCGGTTCGCCGCCTACCACTCCGAGTGCGTGCTGTTCGCCGCCACGCTGTCGCGCGGCCTCATCGAGTACGCCGGGTGGCCCCGCGAGCTCGTCACCTACGAGCCGCTCCCCGGCGACGTGCCCGCCGCGCCGACCCACCGGATCGAGGACGCGATGCACCTCGACGCGGACGCGTTCTGGCACGTCGGCCTGCGCCTCGCGATCGAGGAGCCGCGGGCGCGCGACTCGATCCTGCTGCGCGTCCGCTTCAAGAAGCTCGACACCCGCTACATCGTGAGCCTGTTCGGCTTCGAGGACTTCGAGGTCGCGGCGCCGACGCCCGAGCAGCTCCAGCCGATCTACGAGTCGATCCTGAACGCGGTGAAGCGACACTACGAGTACGGGCTGCGCCTGTTCCTCGAGAACGGCGGGCGCGGCCTCAAGATCCCCATCTCCACGGACCGGCTGCTCGAGCTCGCGCGCGGCGCGCCGCCGGTCTCGGCGCCCGGCGAGGCCCGCGAGGGAGCGGAGGCCGGCGAGGAGGAGCCCGCGCCCGCGCCGGAGCCCGCCCCCCACGCGAGGGCGGCGCCCGCGCCGCGCGCCAAGGCCACGGGGCCGAGGGCCAAGGCGGCCGTCAGCGGACGAAGCTCTCCTGGTAGCCCCCGTCCTCGACCCCGAGCGCCGCGGGGGTCGCGGCGAGCGGGAGGTAGCAGTCGAGCATGACGGCGAGCTCGCTCGTGGTGCGCGCGCCGATCGAGCCCTCGTAGGCGCCGGGGTGCGGGCCGTGCATCACGCCCGCCGGGTGATGCGAGATCGAGCCCGGGCCCACGCCGCGCCGCGAGGTGAACTCGCCGCGGACGTAGAAGAGGAGCTCGTCCACGTCCACCGACGCGTGCGGGTAGGGGCAGGGGACCGCCTCGGGGTGGAAGTCCACCACGCGCGGCACGAACGAGCAGACGAGCGCGCCGCGGGCGGCGAAGGTGCCGTGCCAGGTGGGCGGCAGGTGCACGAGCCCGGCGCGAGGCTGGAAGTTCAGGATCGGGAAGGCGAACGGGTAGACGGCGCCGTCCCACCCGACCACGTCGAGCGGCGACTCGTCGAAGCGGAAGCCGTGGAACGCGCCCGCGCGCTTCACGAGGAGCTCGCGGATCCCCTCGTCCATCGGCCCCTTCCACTCCACGCGGCGGAAGTCGCGGTGCGAGTAGGGGGCGTCCATGCGGAGCTGCCCGGTGTCGTTCCGCCACTGCGAGGGCAGGTGGACGCCGCCCGGGAACTCGAGCGAGAGCCAGCGCTGCGGGCCGGGATCCGGCACGAAGCGGTGGAGGAGGCCCTTCGGCACGTAGACGTAGTCGTCCTTCGCGAAGCGCAGGTCGCCGAGCGGCGAGCGGAGGAGCCCGCCGCCCTCGAACACGAAGAACAGGTCGTCGCCGTCGCCGTTCGAGAAGTAGACCGGGTCCTCGGCGGAGGGGGTCGCGAGGCCGGCCACCACGTCGGCGTTGAAGAGGAACGGGACGCGCGCGTCCACCGCCGGGCCGGACGGGGCTGGGAGATCCTGCGTGCGGTAGTGGCGCTTCAGGAGCGCGCGGGGCGGCGCGGCCTGCGGGAGGGTGAAGCCGTGGCGGACCTCCGCGGCGTGCGTGGCGTGCGGCCGGTGCCGGTGGTACGCGAGGGTGTACGCGCCGTCGAACCCGGCGCGCGTGAACGCCTCCTCGTGCAGGAGCCTGCCCCCGGCGTCGCGGAAGGCGATGTGGTGCTTCCGCGGGACCTCGCCCTGGACCATCCGGTCGAGCATGGCGGCCCGCGCTACGCGCGCCCCTCGCGCTGCTGCTCGCGCTCGATGGACTCGAAGAGCGCCCGGAAGTTCCCCGCGCCGAAGCCCTGGTCGCCCTTGCGCTGGATGATCTCGAAGAAGAACGGGCCGGCCTCGGGCTCGTGGTAGAGCCCCGCCGCCTCGCGCAGGAAGATCTGGAGCAGGTACGAGCCCGGGCCCGCGCCGTCCACCAGGATCTCGAGCTCCTGCAGCGTCTTCACCTCCTCGTCGATCCGCCCGATCCCGGTCTGCTGGATGCGCGCCGGGAGCGCCTCGTAGTAGGAGGCGGGGGTCGGCATGAACTCGACGCCCCGCGCGCGCAGGCCGCGCACCGCGGAGAGGATGTCCGTCACGGTGAGCGCCGCGTGCTGGATGCCGTCGCCGCGGTGGTCCTCGTTGAACACGTTGATCTGCGAGGACTTGAAGGCGGGGCGCCACGGCTCGTTGTTCGCGAACTTCACCCCCGAGCGCAGGTCCTTCATCACGACCGAGCGGAGCCCGGAGCCCTTCTGCGCCTGGACCGCGGCGCGCTTCGCCTCCGCCGCGTCCTTCGTGTGGAACTGCACCTCCCAGAACTCCTCCATCCCGAGCACGTGCTCCATCCAGAGGAGCGCCGGCTTCATGGTCTGGAAGTTGGAGGTGAGGTGGTCGATGTAGCCGAAGCCGAACGCGTTCGCGCCCCCCCTCGGCGCCGCGTGGCGGGCGACGCCCGGGTAGAGCCCTCGGTAGCCGCGCCGCTCGACGAAGCGGAAGGTCGTGTCGCCGAGCGGGGTCGTGATGTTGAAGGTGCGGAGCGTGCCGCCCTCGTCCTCGTGGACCTGGAGGTCGGTGACGGGCGTGCCGCCGCGCTCCTCGAGGAGCCGGAACGCGCGAGCCGCGTCCTCCACCTCGAAGATCACCGCGCCGACGCCGTCCGGGTGCTTGCGCAGGTAGCGCCACGCGCGGCCGCCCTCGCCGAGCGGCTGGGAGCAGAGGATCCGGACGTCGCCGGCCTCGAACGCGGCGGAGCGCTGGTGGCCCTCGCGATCGAGGTCCGGCGTGGACGCGCCCGTCTCCGCGAAGTCCAGCCGCTCGAGGTAGAAGCGCCGGCTCCGCTCGAGATCGTGCACGTAGTAGTGCAGGGCCTCGATGCGGACGATCCCCAGGGGCTCGAGAGTCGTGGTCATGGTGTCCTCCGGTCCTTCGGCGGTGCGTCGGGCTGGCGGTCGGGGTGGGCGTCCTGGAACGGCGCGAGCGCCGCGCACGCCTCCTCGATCCGCAGGAGCGTGGGGTAGGGCGCGACGTCCAGCGAGAACCGCCGCGCGTTGTAGAGCTGGGGCACGAGGTAGCAGTCGGCGAGGCCGGGCGCCTCGCCGTGGCAGAAGCGGCCCGTCTCGTCGTCCTGCAGGGCGCGCTCGAGCGCCTCGAGGCCGCGGCGGATCCAGAGCGCCGCCCACTCCTTCTCGTAGCCGGGCAGCTTCTCGCGGAGGGTGCGCAGCACGATGGCGTTCTGCAGGGGCTGGATACCGGAGTTCACGTGCTCGGCGAGGGCGCGGACCCGCGCCCGCCCGTCGAGGTCGCGGGGCAGGAGCGGCGCCTGCGGGTAGCGCTCGTCGAGCCACTCCAGGATCGCCATCGACTGGGCGAGCCGCACCGAGAACCCGTGCTCCGAGACCTCCAGCACCGGCACCTGCGCCATCGGGCTCCGCTGCTGGTAGACCGGGTCGAACTGCTCCTGGGCGAGCAGGTTCACCGGGGCGTACTCGTAAGGGAGCCCCTTCAGCGCGAGCCCGATGCGCACGCGCCAGGCGGACGAGGAGCGCCAGTAGGAGTAGAGCCGCATCACGGCGTCACCACCCGCTGGTCGATGGTGCCGAAGACGTTCCGGCCGGCCAGGTCCCGCACCTCGATCTCGATCCGGTCCCCGGGCGCGAGGAACCGCGTCCGCGGCGCGCCGTGGTCGATCATCTCCCGGGCCCGCTGCTCGGCGATGCACGAGTAGCCGCGGGCGCGGTCGGCGTTCGAGACCGTGCCGCTGCCGAGGATCGTGCCGGCCGTGAAGGCGCGCGTCCTCGCCACGTGCCGGAGGAGGTCGTGGAAGGAGAAGTGCATCTCCGGCCCCGTCTCGACGTCGCCGACCCGCTCGCCGTTCCAGCGCACCGTCATGCGCAGGTGCAGCCGGCCGCCCCGCCAGGCCTCGCCGAGCTCGTCGGGCGTGACGGCGAACGGGGAGAACGCCGTCGCTGGCTTCGACTGGAAGAACCCGAAGCCCTTGGCGAGCTCGGGGGGGACGAGGTTCCGGTGCGTGACGTCGTTCGCGAGGCAGACGAGCCGGACGTACCGCTCCGCGTCGGCCGCCGCGACGCCGCGCGGCACGTCGCCGAGCACGACGCAGACCTCCGCCTCGAAGTCCATGCCCCAGGCCGGATCGGGCAGGGGCAGGTCCTCGCGCGGCCCGAGCAGCACGCCCGAGCCGCCCTGGTAGACCAGGGGATCCTGCTCGAGGGTGGGCGGCGGCTCCGCGCCGCGCGCCTTGCGGACGAGGCGCACGTGGTTCAGGTAGGCCGAGCCGTCCACCCACTCGAACGCGCGCGGCAGGGGCGAGAGGAGCCGGGCAGGGTCGAGGGGCTCCGCCCTGGCGCGATCGGCGTCGAGCGACGCGGCGAGGGCCCGCAGCGCGGGCTCGCGCGCCTCCCAGGCGTCGAGCGCGGCCTGCAAGGTCGGCGCGACGCCGGAGGCGTCGGCGAACGCGGCGCCGTCCCGGCGCACCACCACGAGCCGCCCGTCGCGGCTCCCGTCACGTAAGGTCGCGAGGCGCATCTTCGGGCGAAGGGTCTAATGGGCGCCCGCCCGAGACGCGAGGTGCGCGGGGCGTCCCGTGTAGGGCGAGCGGGCGGCCGTGCCGTGCCGCGTCGCGGCAGGCGCCGCGCCGCCCTCGAGAGCATCCCGGGCGAGCAGGGCTATAAGAACCGCCCGTGACCGCCCTCTCGCTCTCCGCGCACGCCTCCATCTCGGAGCTCCCCGCCGAGGAGTGGGACGCCCTCTTCGCCCACGAGCCGGCCCGGGCGAGCCCGTTCGTGCGCCACGCGTTCCTGCGGGCCCTCGAGGAGAGCGGCTCGGCCTCCCCGCGCACCGGCTGGCGCCCGCGCCACCTCGCCCTCCGCCGCGGTGGGACGCTCGTCGCCGCCGCGCCGGCGTATCTGAGAGGCGGCTCCGACGGGGACTTCTCGCGCGACTGGGAGTGGGCGGCGGCGGCCGAGCGCGCCGGGATCCCGTACTACCCGAAGCTCGTCCTCGCCGTCCCCTTCACGCCCGCCACGGGCCGGCGCGTCCTCGTCGCCGGCGGCGAGGACCGGCGCGCGCTCGCCGCCGCGCTCCTCGCGGGCGCACGGCGGGTCGCGCAGGACGAGGGCGCGCACGGGCTCCACGTGCTCTTCGCCGACGCGGAGGAGGCGCGCGAGCTCGAGGAGGTCGGGCTCGCGCTGCGCGTGGACTTCCAGTACCACTGGCGGAACGAGGGCTACGCCTCGCCCGAGGAGTTCCTCGCGCGCTTCCCCTCGAAGCGCCGGAACGCGCTCCGCCGCGAGCGGGCCGCGCCGGAGCGCCAGGGGATCGCGATCCGCACCGTGCGCGGCGACGAGCTCTCGCGCGACCCGGAGGGCTGGGCGCGCGCGTGCTACCGGCTCCACCGGGCCTCGACGGACCGGATGGTGTGGGGGATGCGCTTCGTGAACCTCGGCTTCTACGAGCGCGCCCTCGCGTGGCTCCCCGACGCGGTGGAGGTGGTGGAGGCGCGACGCGAGGGGAAGCTCGTCGGGATGGCGTTCAACGTCGCCGGCCCCGACCGGCTGTACGGGCGCTACTGGGGCTGCGTCGAGTCGCACCCGTTCCTCCACTTCAACGTGGCGCTGTACCACTCCATCGACGAGTGCATCCGGCGCGGCACCCGGGTCTTCGAGGGCGGCGCGGGCGGGGAGCACAAGGTCGCGCGTGGCTTCGAGCCGGCGGAGACCTGGAGCGCCCACCTCCACCTCGACCCCCGGCTCGACGTGGCCGTGCGCCGCCACCTCGCGGACGAGCGCGAGGAGCGCCTCGTCGCCGTGCGGCGCTGGCGCGAGGAGCACCCCCGGCTCGGCGGGTGAGCGGCCGGTCTTTCAGCGCGCCCAGGCGAGCGTGAGCTCGCGGCGCCACACCGCGCCGCCGTGGACGCTCGCGAGCGCGCGGGCGTCGGCGAGGAGCGCCGCGAGGGCGCCCTCGCCGAGCGCGGGGCCGACGTAGGAGAGCGAGCGAAGCACGGCGTCGAGCCGCTCCGGCCCGAGCTCCTCCTCGTCGTCGAAGCCCTCCGTCTCGGGCGCGCCGAGCCCCGCGACGGAGAAGAGGAGGCCGACGGGCGGCGCCGCCGGCCGGGCCTTGAAGTTCGCGGCGGCGATCCGCTCCGTGAGCGCGGCGAGGAACGGGGTGTCCGCGAGCCGCGGGGTCACCACCGCGAGGACGCCCGCCGGGGCGAGGAGCCGCGCGGCCTCGCGCGCGCCGCGCGTGGGATCGACCCACTGCAGGGCGTCCGCGAGGACCACGAGGTCGAACGCCGCCGCGGCGAGGCCGGTCTCCTCGGCCGCGGCGTGCACGGCGGTGACGCGCGGCGCGCCCGCCGCCGCGAGGACGTCGAGCATGGCGCGCGCCGGCTCGACCGCGTGCACCTCGGCGCCGAGCGCCGCGAGCGGGAGCGCGAGCTGGCCGGTGCCGGCGCCGAGGTCGGCGACGCGCGCGCCCGGACCGCCCGCCAGCGCGAGCAGCCGCGCGACGAGCGGCGAGGGGTAGCCCGGCCGCTGCCGGTAGTCCTCCGCGAGCCGGTTGAAGACCCAGCGGGAGGGATCGGAGACGCGGACGCCGTGGCGGGACACGGGCCTAGCCTAATCGAGCCGCGCCCGCCGGGCGCCACCGCGGCCGGGAGGACCGCGGTGGCGCACACGGAGCGGCGAGGCCGGTGGCGTCAGCGGCCGGCGCGCGGCATGCGCCACTCGAGGCCGGCGACGGCGCGCACGTTGTCGTAGCTCCAGCGGATGTCGTAGTAGCGGCCGGCCGGATAGACGCCGGGGACGTAGTCCGGGTAGTTCGTGTCGCGCGTGATCCACTCGGCCTCCGCGCGCAGCGCGAGGCCGCCGGCGAGCGCGTAGCGGAGCTCGCCGCCGAGCGCGAGGCGGTTGTCGTGGAGCCGCGCCCCGTCCGACGTGTTGGTCTTCGAGTCCGGCCCGTAGCCCCGCAGCCACGCCTCGGCGCGGAGCTCGGCCGCGAGCCGCTCGGTGAGCGGGGACTTCACGATGAGGCGAGGGTGCTGCCCCTGGTAGGAGTAGTAGCCCTGCCAGGCGTCGCGCTGGACCTCGTACCCGTAGCGGAGCGACACGTCGACCTTGCCGCCGAGCTTCGAGAGCTCCACCTCCACGGAGGGCTCGAGCGTGTCGAGCTCCTGCTCCGGGTTCCCGCTCGTGGCGCCGGTGCCGGCGTCGCGCGCGAGGAGCGTGAAGTCCTGGCGGTGGGCGTAGTCGATCCGGAACGCCGTGGCGTAGCGCTCGCCCAGGATCCGCCACGAGGCCTCGAGCTGGTTCTGGCCGTTGTCGCGGGGCGTCAGGTGCATCGGCACGGCCGGGTCGAAGTTGGGGTCCTCGACGTAGGAGTACGAGACGTAGCGGTACTTGAGCCGCAGGTGCTGGTGCGCGAACGGCGTCGCGTAGAGGTTCACGCCGGCGCGCCACGTGAAGTAGCCGTAGCGGTCGGTGCCCGGCATGTCGCCGAGCGCGTCGCGCTGGTAGAGGTCCTCCCAGCCCGGCCGCCAGGCGCCCCCGACCGACGCCTCGGCGCCCAGGCGGAGCCGCTTCAGCACCCGGTACTCGGGCTCGACGCCGACCGAGCCGGTGGTCTCCGACAGCGTCGCGCCGAAGGTCTGCCGGTGGGCGAAGCGGACGGGCAGGTCGAGCTGGAAGGCGCCGCTCCGGAGCTCGGGCGTGAGCGCACCCTCGGCGAGGAGGAGCGTGCCCGAGTCGCGGCGGACGCCGTAGCCGTCGAAGGCGCCCGCGTACAGGCCGGCGCGCGCGTCGAGCGTCCACTGCGGCGTGGCGTCGGCGGCACCGGCGGGGGGCGCGGCGGCGAGGAGGGTGAGGGCGGAGGCGAGAGCGAGGGAGCGGATCATCGCGGGGTTCCTTGTCACGGGCAGACGCACGGCGGGGTCGCGCCGGCGAGGTAGGTCGCCGTCGAGGAGACGTAGGGGCTCGAGGGGAAGTCGGCGGAGAGCTTCGCGTAGGCGGCGCAGGCCGAGGCCGGGGCGGGATCCGACGCGTGCGGGGTGGTGCAGAACTGCCAGGTGGAGTTCACGTAGGTGCGCGCGAGGTAGTGCAGCGCGTTGTCCGCGTAGGTGCTCGTCGCCGGGACGGCCCGGAACGCGGCGTCCGCCGCGGCGAGGTCCGCCGGGTCGAGGCCCGCGCTCGCGTAGTAGAACGCGTGCGCGTAGCGGGCGCGGCCGAGCCAGTACTGCGCGGAGCCCGCGAACGTCGTCGCCGGCACCGCGAGGGTCCGCTGGAATGCCGCGATCGCCGCCTCGAGGTTGGCCTTGCGGGCCGCCGCCTCGGAGGCGGAGAGCCCGGTGACGGTGGCGGTTGCGTTCACCGGCTCCTCGAGGTAGCTCCGCCCGAGGTAGTACTGCGCGTTGTCGTAGTAGGTGCTCGTGGCCGGCACCGCAGTCAGCTCCGCCTCGGCGAGGTCGAGCAGGGCGGCCGCGCCGAGCCCGTCGCCGGCGTTCGCGCGCGCGAGCCCCATCTCGAAGTCGCACCGGCCGAGGTAGTACTGCGCGTTGTCGGCGTACGTGCCCGTCGGGGAGGCCGCGAGCGAGCGCTGGAACTGCGGGCGCGCGGCGGCGTAGTCGCCGAGCTGGAACCGGGCGCGGCCGTCGAAGTAGGCGGCGTTGTCGATGAAGGGCGAGGAGGCGAAGGCGGTCTGCATCGCGTCGAGGCGCAGCGCCGCGTCCTGGAGCTCCGCCGGATCCCCGCCGAGGACCCCGCGCTCGTAGCTGCAGCGACCGGCGAGGTAGGCGGCGTTGTCGAGCCGGATCGAGGTGGGGAACTGCACCGGCAGGGCGTCGAACCTCGCCCGCGCGTCCGCGTAGTCCTGGAGCGCGAGCGCCGCCTTCGCCGCGCTCGCGGCGGGGTCGGTCGCGGCGAGGGCCCGCGCGTCGGCCGCGGCGACGTTGGCGGCGTCGTAGAGCGCGAGCCCCTCGGCGAAGAGCGAGTCGCCGGGGCGGTTGGGATCGATGGGGACCTTGCCCGGCGCGCTCGCGCCGTCATGCCCGCCGCTGCACGCGAGCGCGAGCGCGGCGAGGGCGGCGCAGCAGGCGAGGCCGCGCGAGATGTTCAGGTGACGCTGGTGCACGGGGGAGCTCCTCGGTGGGGCGCTAGGGCGCGACGGCGGTGGTGGGGGTGGCGAGGTGCGGGCCGGGGGCGCCCGTGCCCGCGCATCGTGAAAGGAGGCCCTGCACGGCCGGGTCCTTCGGGGCCTCGGCGAGGAGCCGTCGCGCGGTGCGCTCGCAGGCGGCGCGGTCGCCCTGGCGGGCCGTGAGCTCCGCGAGGCCGGCGCGCGCCTCGAGATCGCCGGGGACGAGGTCGAGGAGCTCCTCGAACGCCTTCCGCGCCTCCGCGAGCCGGCCGGCGTCGAGGTGCAGCTCGGCGAGCGCGCGCAGCGAGGGGGCATGGGCGGGGTCGATGGCGAGCGCGCGCGCGAGGGCGTCGCGCGCCTCGTCGCGGCGGGAGACGGTCCCGAGCACGAGGGCGAGGTCGTAGAGCGCCGACACGCTGCGCGGCGAGCGGGCGAGCAGCGCCTGGTACGCGGCGATCGCCTCGTCCGGCTTCCCGGCGCGCGCCGCCGCGACGCCGAGGGAGAGCTGCGCGGCGTCGTACCCCGGGCGCGCCGCGAGCGCGCGCCCGAGCGAGGACCGCGCCTCGTCGAACCTCCCCGCCTCGGACTGGAGCTGCCCGAGCGCGAGCCACGCGGGCGCGTACTTCTCGTCGAGCGCGATCGCCTTGCGGTAGGCCGCCTCCCCCGCGGCGCGATCGCCGCCCGCCTCCTCGAGCTTGCCGAGGTTCACCCAGGCGGCGCCGTAGGCGGGGCGCAGGCGCAGGGCCTCGCCGTACGCGGCGCGCGCCGCGGCGGCGTCCCCGGCGCGCTTCTCGAGCACGCCCAGGTTCAGGTAGGCCTCCGGGTAGTCGCCCTTCGCGACCTCGATGGCCTTGCGGTACGCCTTGCGCGCGTCGTCGTCGCGGCCGTCGCGATCCGCGACGAGCGCCGCGAGGAAGTGATGCTCCGGCTCCGCGGGCGCGTCGGCGACGAGCCGGTCCGCCTCGTGGCGCGCGCGGGAGAAGTCGCGCGACTGGAGCGCGAGCCGCAGCAGGCGGCGGCGGGCGTAGCGCTGGGTGGGGTCGAGCCGGAGGGCGCGGTCGTACGACTCGAGCGCCGCCGCCGTCTCGTCGGCCCGCTCGTGCGCGCGCCCGAGCAGGGAGTGGACCGCGGCGAGGTCCGGCGCCACCTCGGCGGCCCGGAGGAGCACCTGCACGGCGCGTCGCACGTCCGGGGCGGAGCCGGTGCCGAGCCAGGCGCGCGCGGTGCCGAGCAGGATCTCCGCGCTCGCCGGCGCGTACTCGATGGCCTTCGCGAAGCGCCGCTCGGCGTCCTCCCGCCGGCCGGCCGCGAGCTCGGCCGTGCCGAGCGCCACGAGCGCGCGGGCGCGGTCCTCGTTCGAGCCGGACTGGGCGGCGGGCGCGAGGATGGCGACGGCGCCGACGGGATCTCCCCGGCGGCGGAGCAGGTTCCCGAGCGCGATGCGCGCCTCGCCCGTGGGCCGGAGCGCGAGCGCGCGACGGAGATCGCGCTCGGCGCCGTCCAGGTCGTCGAGGCGCGCGCGGGCGAGCCCGACGCGGAGCGCGCGCTGCGGGCCCGGCCCGAGCTGCTCCGCCCGCACCAGGTGCGGGAGCGCCGTCGCCGCGTCGCCCGCGGCGAGGAGCACCGCGCCGAGCTCCTCCTCCACGGCGGCGGAGCCGGGGCTCTCGGCGAGGGCGGCCTCGTAGAGCTTCAGCGCCTCCGGCTTCTCGCCCCGGCGTGCGGCGCGCCGGGCGCGGGCGTGGGCCTCCGAGACCGGCCCCTCCTCCCCGGCCGCGGCGGGCGCGGCGGGCGCGTCGCCCTCGTCCCCGAGCGACTCCTCGTCGCCGGCGATGGAGATGACGAGCGGGTCGTTGCCGCGGCGCGCCGCGAACCCCTCGAGCGCGAGCGCGCCCGCGAGCAGCACGCCGAGGAACAGGAGCATGGGCCAGAGGCGGTCGAGGACGAGGCGGTTCATGCGGCGCTCCCGCTCGCGGCGAGCGCGCCGGGGACCTCGACCACCGCGGGGAGCCCCGCGAGCGCGTCCCCGAGCGCGACGCCGGTCACGTTCTGGATCTCGAGGCCCGGGCGGGCGTTGATCTCGAGGACGAGCGGGCCGCGCTCGCGGTCGACGACCACGTCCACGCCGAGGTAGCCGAGCGGCACGGCCCGCGCGGCCCGGCGCGCGACGTCGAGGATCTCCGGCCAGCGAGGCAGGGCGATCCCGACGAGCGGCGCCCCCGACTCCGGGTGGCGCTCCACGGCGCGCCCGTGGTGGAGCGCGCGGGAGGTGCGGCCCGTCTCGAGCTCCACCGCGATGCCGAGCCCGCCCTGGTGCAGGTTCGCGCGACCGCCCGACTCGGCGGTGGGGACCCGGATCATCGAGAGCACCGGCTCGCCGCGCAGGGTGATGACGCGCACGTCGCAGAGCCCGTCGGCCCAGAGCGCGGCGAACACGTCGTGCGGGTCGACGCGGCGCTCGACGAAGGCGCGGTCCTCGAGCTGGTTCGAGTGGACCCCGAAGACCACGTCGGCGAGGTGCCGCGCGAGCGCGTGCGGGGTGAGGAGCGCGCCGCCGGCGCGGCGCCAGCCGCCGGCGTCGGGGAGCCACTCGCCCGCGACGAGGATCCCACCGCCGCCCGAGCCGTTGGCCGGCTTCACGACGAACCGCGACCGGCCGCGCAGCGCCTCGACGACCCCGGGGACGGAGAAGAGCCCGTCGCACACCGCGAGCGTCTCCGGGACCGGCACGCCCGCCTCCGCGAACCGCTCCTTCGCGAGGAGCTTGTCGTCGGCGAGCGGGTAGTCGCGCCGGTCGTTGTTCGGGTAGACGAGGACGAGGTTGCGGCGGTTGATGCCGTAGACCGCCTCGCGGCGGGCGAGGAGCGCGCGCACGCGGCCGCGCGCCGCGGCGAGGAGGCTCACGGCGCGCCTCCGGTCAGGAGCCCGCGGAACCGGCGGTACTCGCTGAGGCGCATCCCCACCCAGCGCCCGAGGTACACGTTCGCGGCGACCGCGAGCAGCAGCACCTCGGGGAAGCCGATGACGAGCACCTGCAGCGCGAGCGAGTTCATCACCACGTAGCAGGCGAGCATCACCACGAGCGTGCCCCCGAGCTCCTTGCCCGCCGCGCGCGGGCCGTGCTCGGTGAGCGACAGGTAGAAGCGCTCCGCGCAGATGGCGAGCACCGCGAGCGGAAACATCGTGATGTGGGTGAGCCCCGCGACGCCCAGCCGCTCCGCGAGCATCGAGGTGCCGACGAGCGTGACCACCACCGCGGAGAGGAGGATCGCGAGCGTGGGCGAGTGGAGGAGCTCGAGCCGCGCGACGGCCCAGCGCGCGGTGGCGACCGCCGCGACCACGATGAGCACCGCGAGCGCGCCGTAGCCCGCGCCGGTCTCCCCCGCCGCGGCCGCGAGGAGCGCCGGCAGGAACGTGCCGAACGTGGGCATGCCGACGACGTTCCGGAACAGCACGGTGAGGAGCGCGCCGATGGGGAGCATGAGGATCGTCCGGAGCAGGCTGAACGGCAGCTTCAGGCGATCGAACAGGCCCCACACGTCGAGGAAGGTGAAGGAGGCCTTCGCGCGCGGCGACGGCACGAGCTGCGTGCGCGTGTCGAACCGGTAGTCGAAGTTCACGTCCGAGGTGTGCCGGAACAGGACCTCGTCGCCGTAGTACAGGGAGAGGTAGCGCTCGGGCAGCTCGGCGAAGTGGTCGTTCGTCGGGCAGAACGGGATCCAGTGGCCGGACACGTACGCCTCGACCCACTGGTGCGAGGTGCGCTTCACGCCGGGCTCGAGGATGAGGCCGCCCACGAGGCGCGCGGGGATGCCGGTCGCGCGCGCGAGCGCGACGAACAGGCGGCTCTTGCCGTTGCAGCTCGCCTCGCCGAGGCGGAGCGCGGTGAGCGCGTCGGTGGTCCCCTTGAACGGCCGGGTCGTGAGCCCGTGGGTGTAGTCGTGGATCCGCCGCAGCCGCTCCATCACGGTCCCGCGGTCCGCCCCGATGCGGGCGAGGGTGGCCGCGATCTCCGGCGCGTCCACCTGGATCTCCTTCTCCGGGCGGAGCGCCGCCGCGGTCGAGGGAGGATAGGAGGATGGCACGGCGAGCTCGGCGGGGATGCGGTACGAGACGCGCCGCGGCACGATCTTGACGGTCTGCCGGATCTCCGCGCCGTCCGGCACCTGCGCGCCGACCCAGGTCGCCACGCGGTTCGGGCCGTCGAACACCTGCGAGAGGTGGAAGCCGGCGGACTCGGTCCGCTCGTCGGAGATCGTCTGCCGCGCGTCGCTCGCGGGGAGGAACGTCCGCACGCGCACGTCCCCGCCGTGCCCGTCGAGCCGCAGCGCGTACGTGACCTCGTACTGCCGCACCGGCAGGACGTCCGCGAGCGAGTAGCCGAGCGCGCGGACCTTGTAGAGCATCAGGCCGGCGGTCGCCGCGACGAGGGCGACGATCGTGACGGCTACCTTCCGGGGGTGCGCGACGGACATGAGGGTGCGGCGGATGATCGCGGCTACTCTCCGCCCGGTCAACCGTGCGCTCCCTCGCCCCCTTCGCCGACAGGTGGGACATCCTGCGGCGAGCGGTGCGCACGCGCACCTCGGCCGAGCGGCGTGTTCGGGCTCCACGTCGGGCCCGACCGCGCGTAGGCTCCGCACGACCGAACCGGAGGACCGCGTGACATCCGACGAGCTCCGCGCCGCCGCCCGCCGCGCCGGCGCGCTCCCCGACGAGGCGCTGCTCGCCGAGTGCGAGGAGGCGTTCTTCGTGGGCAGCGGCCCCGGCGGTCAGCACCGCAACAAGACCGAGAGCGCGGTGCGCCTCGTCCACCGCCCCACCGGCGTGACGGTCACCGCGACGGAGCGGCGCAGCCAGCTGCAGAACCGCGCGGCGGCGCTCGCGCGGCTGCGAGAGCGGCTCGGCGCGCTCGCTCACCGCCCGAAGCCGCGCCGGCCGACGAAGCCGACGCGCGGCTCCAAGGAGCGGCGCATCGCCGAGAAGAAGCGGCGCGGCGAGCGGAAGGCCACGCGGCGGGGATGGGACTGAAGGACGGCCTGCGGCGCGCGAGCGGCCGCGGGCGCGAGGTGAGAGCGCGCGGCGCTCGCGGCTCGACCTCAGTTGCCGAGCTGCGACGCGAGCGGGATCGGCGCCACGACCCCCGCGGCGACGAGCCGCTCGAGCGAGGCGCGCACCTCGTCGGCGGCGATGCCCGCCGCCTCGAGCTCGCGGACGAGATCCGGGACGCCGAGCCGCTTGCCGCGGAGCTCCGCGAGCACGATCCCGTCCGCCGGCGCCACGCGATGCGGCCCTGCCCACGCCGCGAGCGCGGCGTCGAGCGCGGCCCGGCCGCTCGAGCGCGCCTCCGCGACGACGTTGCGGTACGCGGCCTCGGCGTCCGCGCCCTCCGGGGAGAGCGTGAACTTCTGCCCGCGCGGCCATCGCTTCGCTTCGTTGCGTTTGCCCAGCATCGGCGGGAACTTATGCGGCCGAGGCCGGGTGGTTGTCAATCATCGGCTCCCCTGGGACCTGGTGGGAGCGGAGCGTCCGCCTCCCCCGGCCGCGGAGCGGCGCAGGGGCGGGCGGCTCGTCAGCAGCCGCCCGGCTCCAGCCGGGGGTTGAAGGCGACGAGCCCTTCGCGCCCGAAGACGCGCTGGATCTCGATGCGGAGCCCGTCCACGAGCTCCCGCTGGCGCGCCTCCGCCAGGAACCGGATCCCGTCCTCCTCGATCACCACGTCGCGCTGCGGGTCGGCCGTCTCGTCCAGAGACAGGTTGAAGCTCACGCCCCCTCAGCCATGGCCGACGTGGATCCGGACGTACTGCGCGTGCTCGCCCGTGCTGGCGAGCGCGCGGAGCGTCTCCAGGGCGCGGGGCTCGATCTCGATGACGGGGTCGGGCTGGGAGGTCATGGGTGCGTTGGAGCCGTTCTCCGCGTGGAGGGTTCCGGAGCTCGGGCCGTCCGTGGGTGAGGGGAGAGGGAGCGCGAGGAGGCCCCGTCGCGGGCTGGACGCAGGACCCCACTCCACCCATGAGATGGCGTCGCATGGAGGAGGAACGCGAACGCCGGCAGCGGGCCGCCCCGGGGTGGGGGAAGGCCCAGGTCCTCGCCATCGGCCACTCCACGCGACCGATCGCGGAGCTCGTCGAGCTGCTCCGGGGCGCGGACGTCGTCACGGTGGCCGACGTCCGGACCATCCCGCGCTCGCGCGCGAACCCGCAGTACGAGGGGCCGGCGCTCGCGCGCGCGCTCGCCGCCGCGGGCATCGGCTACGAGCACCTGCCCGCGCTCGGCGGCCTCCGGCGCGCGCGCAAGGACTCGCCCAACGCGGGGTGGAGGAACGCGAGCTTCCGCGGCTACGCCGACCACATGGCGACGCCCGAGTTCGAGGAGGGGCTCGTCCAGCTCCGCACGGTGGCCCGCGGGGGGCCCGTCGCGATCCTGTGCGCGGAGGCGGTCCCGTGGCGCTGCCACCGCTCCCTCATCGCCGACGCGCTGCTCGCGCGCGGCGTCGTCGTCCAGCACATCGTCGGGCGCGGGCGGACGCGGCCGCACCGGCTCACGCCGTTCGCGCGGATCGAGGGGCGCCAGGTGACGTACCCCGAGCCCGCGCCCGACGATCGCGGCGCCGGTGGCGGAGGACGATGACGAGCCCCACCACCGCGCTCGCGAGGAGGACGGCGTTCGTCGCGACGAACACCGGGTTGCCGACGAGCGCGCTGTAGAGCGTGAAGCCGGTCGAGGCGGCGATCTGGCCCACGAAGAGCCAGCGCGAGACGCCCTCGCTCGATCCCTCCTTCCACTGCTTGTGCACCTGCTTCGCGAGGGTCGCGACGAGGACGAGGGAGCTGAGCCAGCCGAGGAGCTCGGTCACCCGTGAACGGTGCGCCTCCGCCCCGGGCCCGGCCACCGTTTGCGTTCGCCCCGCCCGTCGGGCGACACTCCCGCCCCCTCCCGCCCCGAGGAACCCCGTGCGCACGCTCCCGCTCGCCCTCCTGCTCGCCGCCGCGCTCGCCGCACCGGTGGCGAGGGCCCGGCCCGTCCCCCCGGCGGCCGTGCGCTCCCCGCCCGCGAAGGGCGGCGCGCTCCCGCGCGAGGTGGCGGCGCTCGTCCGGCGCTGCGTCGAGGCCTACGGCGGCGAGGCCGCCCTCGCGCGCGCCGCGCGGAGCGTGCACGAGGGGACGGTGACCTCGCTCCTCCACCCCGGCGCGCCGGGCCGCATCGGCCGCGCCTACGCGCGCCCCGCCCGCCTGCGCGTCGAGGTGGCGTTCGGCGACGCGCAGGACGCGGAGATCCGCGTCCTCGACGGCGGGCGCGGGTGGCGTCGCGGGCAGGAGGTCACGGGGCCGCTCCTCACCTCGATGATCCTGCAGGCGGCGCGCATGGACCTGCCCGCGCTGCTCGCCGCGCCGGGCGCCCAGGTCTCGGCGCGCGGCACCCTCGCGCTCGGCGGCAAGGAGCTGCGGGTGCTCGCGCTCGAGCTCGCGCCGGGGGTCGTCGTCGAGGCGGCCATCGACCCCGACTCCGGCCGGATCCTGCGCTCGCGGGGGAGCGGGGCCGGGTCGGCGCCCGTCGAGTTCATCACGACCTACTCGGACTTCCGCACGGTGGACGGAGTGCTCGTGCCGTTCCACGAGGAGAACTGGGCGAACGGCAAGACGACCGGGGAGACGGTGCTCTCCCGCGTCGAGTTCCCCGCGTCCTTCCCGCCCGAGCTGTTCCGGCCGTAGCTCCGCCCGTCACGCCCCCACGCGCTGGAGCGACAGGAGCGGCAGGTCCGGGTCCCGCGGCGAGGTGAGGTCGATCTCGCACTGGATCATCCAGTCGACCTCTCCCTGCTCGTCCACGATCCGCTGGACCGCCTCCCAGCGCCGCGGCCCGAGCTCCTTCACGAACGTGTTGTGCGGGCGGCGCGCGGCCGGGGTCGTGTCGATCCGCTCGTGCTCGGCCCAGTACGGCGCCATCGCCTCCTCGAGGCGGGCCGGCGTGAGGTCGCCGCCCGGCGCGAGCGCGGCGACGGCGGCCGCGGCGTCCTTGCGGGCGAGCGCGACGAGCAGCGCGTGCAGCTCGGTGCGGATCCGCGCGGCGAACGCGCGCGGGTCGGCCCAGATCGGCGGCGGCCCGAGCGTCTCCGCGACGGCGGCGCGCGCGTCGACCACCCGCGCCTGGTATGCCGGGTCGCGCATCCGCTCCCACTCGTCGATGAGCGAGGAGTCGACGCCGCGGACGGTGGCGCGCAGGAAGGCGATGACGTCCAGGAGCGCGTCGTCCCGGTAGGTCTCCGGGACGGTCTGCACGAGCGTCTTGTAGGCCTCCGAGAGGTAGCGCAGCACGAGGCCCTCGGAGCGCTGCAGCTCGTACTCGCGCACGTAGTCGCCGAAGGTCATGAACCGCTCGACCATCTCTCGCGCGACCGACTTCGGGCGGATGTTCTCCTGCCCGACCCAGGGGTGCTTCGCGGCGAACTCGTTGAAGGTCGCGTAGACGAAGTCGCGGTTCGGCTTCGGGTACTCGACCTTCTCGAGCTCCGCCATCCGCTCGTCGTACTCCATCCCCTTCGCCTTCATCTCGGCGATGGCCTCGCCCCGCGCCCTGTCGAGCTGCTTCCACAGGATGACGTCCGGGTCCTCCAGGATCGACTCGACCGTCGAGAGCACGTCGAGGGCGTAGGTCTCGCGCTCGGCGGGGATGCGCGGCAGCGTGTCGAGCAGGTAGAGCGCGAGCGTGTGGAAGAGCGAGAAGTCCTTCTGCAGGCCGCGCGAGGGGCGCACGTAGGCGCCCCGGTAGCCGTCGACGCGGCGGACCTCCACGAGCCCCGCCCCGCGGAGCGTGCGGAAGCGCTGCGCCGCGAGCCGGCGGTGCTTCGCGCGGACGTGGTCGTTCCCGTGCGAGCGCCCGATGAGCGCGACGAGGCGGCCGTAGCCGCCGCCGACCCGCGAGGTCTCGCTCTGCAGGAGGTTCACGAGGAGGCCGAAGGTCGGATCGAACCGGCTCTCGAGCGGCTCCGGCTCCTTCTGGATGAGCTTCTCGAAGGTGCTCCTGTCGAAGTGGACGTAGCCCTTCGTCGGCGGCTGCTTCTTCACCACCTTCTTGCCGGCGGCGGCCTTCTCGGCGAGCTTCTTGTTCTCGATGACGTGCTCGGGCGCCTGCGCCACCACGAAGCCGCGCTCGTCGAACCCCTTGCGCCCCGCGCGCCCGGCGATCTGGTGGAAGTCGCGCGCCGAGAGGATCCCCGTCTTCTGCCCGTCGAACTTGCAGAGCTGGGTGAACAGCACTGTGCGGATGGGGATGTTCACGCCCATGCCGAGGGTGTCGGTCCCCGAGACGACCTTGAGGAGCCCGCCCTGGGCGAGCTTCTCGACGAGGAGCCGGTACTTGGGGAGGAGCCCCGCGTGGTGGAGCCCGATGCCGTGCCGGAGGAAGCGCTGCAGGTCCTTGCCGTAGGGCGAGTCGAAGCGCACGCCCTCCAGCATCGCGGCGATGCGCGCCTTCTCCTCCTTCGAGGAGAAGTTCGCGCTCATGAGGTTCTGCGCCTGCTCGGCCGCGGCGCGCTGCGTGAAGTTGACGAGGTAGATGGGGGCGCGGTTCGCCGTGACGAGCGCCTCCAGCGTCTCGTGCAGCGGCGTCTCCCGGTACTCGTACTCCAGCGGCACCGGCCGCGCCGCGTGGCGCACCGCCGCCACCTCGCGCCCCGTCACCTGCCGGAGCGACTCCTCGATCGCGCGCGTGTCGCCGAGCGTCGCGGACATGAGGAGGAAGCGCGTGTCCTCGAGCGCGAGCAGCGGCACCTGCCAGGCGACGCCGCGCTCCCGATCGCCGTAGTAGTGGAACTCGTCCATGACGACCGCGTCCACGCGGGGGCCGGCCTCGCGCACCGCGAGGTTCATGAGGATCTCGGCGGTGCAGCAGACGATGGGCGCGTCGCGGTTCACCGCGCCGTCGCCCGTCATCATCCCCACGTTGTCCGGGCCGAACAGCCGGCACAGGTCGAAGAACTTCTCGTTGACGAGCGCCTTGATCGGGCAGGTGTAGAAGGACCGCTTCCCCTCGGCCATCGCCTGGAAGTGCAGGAACGTCGCGACGAGCGACTTGCCCGAGCCGGTGGGCGTGTTGAGGACGAGGTGGCGCTCGTCGAGGAGCTGGAGGATCGCCTCCTCCTGGTGCGGGTACAGCGTGAGGCCGGTGGCGCCCACCCACGAGACGAAGCGGTCGAGCACGGCGTCGGGAGCGAGGGTCTCGCCCGGCGACGGGAGGAGCGCGGCGAGGGGGGCCTCGCCCGGGGTGGCGGCGGCGGTGGTCATGGGCGGAGGCTTTCGTACCGCGCGCCGGCCGCCGGCGCCAGGGCGGACCGGCGCGGCGCCGCGGCGCGGGCTGCCCCGGACGGCGGACGGTGCCCCTAGACCCGGAACCCGTCGGCGATCGCCGAGATGCGCGCCGCGGTCGCGGTCAGCTCCTGCGCGGCGCCCTGCAGCAGCTGCACGCGCGCGACCGTCTCCTCCATCCCGCGGTCGAGGTCCCGCATCGCGCCGGCGATCTGCGCGACCCCCTGTGACTGCTGCTGGACCGCGGTCGCGATCTGCAGCGCCGCGTCGCTCGTCTCCCGCACGAACGCCCCGATCTCGCGCAGGCTGTCCCCGGAGGCGCGGATCCGCGCGACCGAGCTCTCCATGCCGCGCGTCCCGCTCTCGGTCGTGTCGAGCGTCGCCCGCACCGCGCCCACGATGTCCTCGACGATCCGGGCGATGCGGCCCGCGCTCTGGCCCGACTGCTCGGCGAGGGCGCGCACCTCGGCGGCGACCACGCCGAACCCCTTGCCCGCCTCGCCGGCGCGCGCCGCCTCGATAGAGGCGTTCATCGAGAGCACGTGCGACTGCACCGACAGGTCGCGGACGGTCTCCACGATGTCGCTCACCTGCTGCGTCTGATCGAGGAGGCGCGACGACCGGCCGAGGATCTCCCCGACCGCCGCCTGGATCCGGTGCAAGCCCTCCACGCTCACCTCGGCGGCGGACTGCCCCTCGCTCGACAGCTCCGCCGCGCGCCGGGCGACGTCGAGCACGGAGGCGGCGCGGCTCGCCGCGACGGCGGAGGTCTGCTCGAGCTCCCGCGTCGTCGCGCTCGTCTCCGAGACGCCCGCCGCCTGGCGCTCGAGGATCGCGTTCTGCGCGCGGGCGTGCTCCGCGAGCCGCTCCGCGGCGCCCCCGAGCTCGGTGGACGAGCGCTTGAGCGCGGCGACGATCTGGCGGAGCCGGTCGTTCATGCGCCGGAAGCTGAAGGCGAGCGTCCCGATCTCGTCGCCGGTGCGCAGGTCGATGTCGTGCGTGAGGTCGCCGTCGGCGATGCGGAGCGCGGCGCGGTTGAGCGCCATCACCGGGCGGGAGAGGCGCCAGGCGAGCACCCAGGCGAGCACGGCGGAGCCGACGGCCGCCGCGAGCAGGATCGCCGCGCTCACCACGATGGCGCGGCGCTGCAGGTCCCGCGCCGCCTGGAACCCGCTCGCCATCGCCTGCCGCGCCCGCTGCGTCTCGGCCGCGAGCGCGTCCTTCACGGCGAGGAAGCGGGCCGACGCCGCGCGCGCCGTCGCGTCGTCGGCCGGCGCGGTCGTGGCCCGCACGCGCGCCGCCGCGCGCTCCCGGGCCGCGCCGTACCAGCCCTGGAGCCCGTCCACGAGCATCGCCGCGCGATCGTCGTCCACGGACCGCGTCGGCGCGGCGGCGAGCCGCGCGAGGAGGTCCTCCTGGAGCACGTCGGCCGCCTCGAGCGAGTTCGGGTCGCGCTGCTCCGACGCCTCCTCGAGCTGCCGCTGCACCCGCGCGAGGCTCGTCTCCAGGTCCTGGAAGAGCTGGAGCGTGGGGAACTCCCGGGTCTCCACGCGCCGGAGCTCGTCCGCGGCCGACGAGGAGAGCCGGGAGGAGACCACGGTGGCGAGCAGGGTCGCGACGGCCGCGATGAGCGACGGGGCCACGATCTTCTGGCGGAACGAGAGGGCGAGCGGGCGCATGGTCCGCGCGGAGGATAGCATCCCCGTCCGCGCTGCCCCGAGCGGACCGACGGCGCGGGCCCGACCGTGCCACGCGGACCGCGGAGGTGCGACGTCGCGGCGCGCGGTCGGCCGGCCGGGAGTGTGGCGGGGCGGAGGGCGTTGCAGCACAATCCGGCGGCACCCGGGACGAGGGGGACGGCGGCGACATGAAGCGGCTCGGCTACGACTGGTTCGGTGCCCTCATCGGCGTGGGGCTGCCCGTGGTGGCGACGCTCGTCGAGGCGTATCGCCACCTCGGCACGCTCACGCCCGGCGCGCTCGTCCACACCCACCTGCACCAGCCGCTGCTCTGGCTCATGGACACGACGCCCTTCGTCCTCGGCGCGGTCGGCAGGCTCGTGGAGCGGCAGCGCGGCGAGCTCCTCCGCCAGAGCGCGGAGATCGTGCGCCAGAGCGACGAGATCGTGCGGCTGGAGCAGGCGCGCCGCGAGAGCTTCGATCGGACGGCGAAGGAGCTCTTCCACGCGGCGCAGGGGCTGCTCGGGAACGTCGCGGCGTTCACCCGGACGAGCTCCGGGGCGGCCGCGAGCGTCCGCGAGACCACCTCCGCGATGAGCCAGCTCTCCCAGAGCGCCAGCTCCGCGGCGCTCACCGCGGAGACGGTGATCGGCCTCGCCGTCCAGGCGGAGCGCCAGAGCGCGCAGGGCCTCGCGCAGGCGGAGGCCTCCGGCGCGGAGCTCCTGCGGCTCGCCGAGGAGGTCCGCGGCCTGTCGCGGCAGATCGAGGCGCTCGACGCGCGGATGCGCGACGTCTACGACCTCGGCGATCTCCTGCGCGACGTGGCGGACCGCTCCGAGCGGCTCGCGGACGGGGCCGCCGGCATCGCGGCGCGCGCCCCCGGCGCGGAGGGGCTCGGGGACGTGGCCGAGCGGCTGCGCCGCCAGGGCGCCGAGACCCGCAGCGCCGCCGCCCAGGCGCGCCAGACCCTCGCGGACGTGCACCGGGCGATGCTCGACGCGGTGAGCGCCGCGGAGGGGGGCATCGCGCACGCCCAGCTCGGCGCCTCCGCCGCGATCCGCACCGCCGAGACGATCCGCGGGCTCGCGACCGCCCTCTCGGAGTCGTCCCGCGCGGCGCGGGAGATCGCGCGCGTCGCGCAGCAGCAGGAGGGCGCGATCGAGCAGGTGCTGAAGGCGATGAACGAGATCGCCCACGCCACCGACGACACGCTCGCCTCGACGCGCGAGGTCGACCGCGAGGCGCGCGCGCTGAACGAGCTCGCGACGTTCCTGAGGGCGGCGACGAAGTCCTGACCCGCGGCGCGGGCGCCGTCAGCGCCGCCGCGGCGCGCTGAACAGCACCTCGAGCTTCCCGGTCCGGCCGTCGCACCGCTCGACGTGCTCGGGGATGACCCGCAGGAGCGCGAGCTCGCGCTGCTCCGGCCCCTCGGGGAACCAGCGCACCCACGACGGATCCCAGAGCTCCTGCGCGAGCTTCTTGTCCTTCAGCACCTCTCCCCGGCCGGACACCGAGACCGTCGTCCCGTCGGCGGCGTCGAAGAACGCGAGCGCGCAGCGGGCGTCGGCCTCGAGGTCCTTGCACTTGCTCGACGCGACCGAGGTCGCGAACCAGATCTCCTCGCCGCGCACCTGCTGGCGCATCGCCATGGGGCGGGCGTGGAGGTGGCCGTCCTCCGCGCCGCGCGTCGTCAGGATCGCGGTCCGGTAGCCGGAGAGGAGCGTGGCGTACCCGTGGGGATCGTCGGAGGCCATGCTCGAATCATGGGGGCTGCGGCGCGCGCGGACGCGCGCCGGTTGGGGGCCTCGGGGGTCGTGCGCCGCTCAGGCCCGGTCCTTCCAGCGCGTGTGCCCGAGCCACTCGCGGACGGAGGGGCGGGCGAAGATGGCGCGCGCGTAGTCGGCGAGCCGCTCCGGGCAGGGGTCGTGGTTCGCCGCGAGGCGCTGGAGCATGAGCGCGAGGTCGGCGTCCGCGGGCGTGAACGCGCCGGTGAGGAACGACGCTCCGGCCGGCAGCGCGCGGTCCGCCATGCGGACGAGCCGCTCGGCGTCGGCGCGCCCGACCGCCGTGAGGGGCTTCGCGGGCTCACCCGAGAAGAAGGTCGAGGTCGGCCGCTCGGCGCGCAGCGCCCCGAGGTCGCTCCGGACGAGCGCCTGGATCATGCGGACCTTCGCGCGGGCGCGGGGGTCGGCAGGGTAGAGCCGGGGATACGCCGGCGGGCCGAACGCCTCGTCCACGTACTCGTCGATCGCCGACGACTCGGCGAGCCAGAAGTCCCCGTGCCGCAGCGCCGGCACCCGCCCGGTGATCGACGCGTCGGCGTACTCGGGGCGCTGGTGCTCCCGCCGCTCGAGCGACAGGAGCTCCATCCGGAACGGCACGCCCTTCTCCTTCAGGGTGACGAACGCGGAGAACGCGTAGGGGCTCGTCCAGCTGTCGGTGCCGTAGAGGATGAGTTCGTCGGCCATGTCGAAGAACCGTAACGCCGGACGGAAGCCCCGTTCACGCCCAACGCGAGCCATGCGGCAGAGGCGCCCCCGCGGGGCACAACGGCCGCTACCGTGGGAGGGCCCCGCGCGAAGCGCGGGAGGGGCGAAGCCCCTCCGGCGGGGAACCTGCGCGCACCCGCGAAGCGGGCGCGCAGGTTCACGGGCCCCGCCGAGCAGGGGTGGGGCCCCCGGCGACGGCGGTCAGCCGTCGACGGGGCGGGGGCGGCAGCCCCCGTTCAAATGCCCAAGCCCCCGCTACTTGACGATATCCAGGAGCTCGATCTCGAACGTGAGGACCGCGTTGCCCGGGATGACCGGCGGGCGGCCCTGGGCGCCGTAGGCGATGTCGGACGGGCACACGAGCTTGGCCTTGCCGCCGACCTTCATCTTCTGGAGCCCCTCCGTCCAGCACTTGATGACGCCGCCGAGCGGGAACTCCGCCGGCTGGCCGCGCTGCACCGAGCTGTCGAACACCTTCCCGTTCACGAGCGTGCCCGTGTAGTGGACCTTCACCTTGTCGGCGGCGGTCGGGGTCGCGCCCGTGCCCTCCTTGATGGGGAGGACGATCGCGCCGGACGCCGTCTTGATGGCGCCCTTCTCGCCCGCGGCCTTGGCGAGGAACGCCGGGCCGGACTCCTTCTCCTTCGCGGACGCGGCCGCGTTCGCCTTCTCCATGCGCGCGCGGGCGAAGTCGTTCACCGCCTGCCCCGTCTTGGGATCGAGGTCCGTCTTCGCCTTGCCCGTGGCGCCGTCGCGGATGCCCTTCATGACGATCTCGAGCTCGGCGGGGGAGAGGGCGAACACCTGCAGGCTGTTCGCGACCGCGAGGCCGACCGAGTAGAGCGTCTTCTCGGTGTCCGCCGGGCTCTCCTTCTGCGCGCCGGCGGCCGGGGCCGGGGCAGGGGCGGGCTTCTTCTCGGCCGCCTTGCCGGTCTGGGCGTGCGCGGAGGCCGCGAGCGAGAGCGCGGCGAGCAGGGCGAGTGACTTCTTCATGTGGAGCTTCCTTTCGTGTGCGGCGCTTCGAGCGTCGCGTCCTGCGGGGTCGCTGCGGGCACCGCGCGAGCCTCGGCGGCGCGAGCGTCGAGCTCCGCCAGCTTGCGGTGCAGGAACCTGAAGATCGCGACGAACACGCTCGCCACGGGGACCGCGAGCAGCGCGCCGACGAGCCCCCAGGTGCGCTCGCCGATGACGAGCGCGAGGACGATGAGCACGGGGTGGATCTTGGAGGCGTCCCCCATGATCTTGGGGTTCAGGACGTACGCCTCGAGCGCGTGGATGACGAGGATCCACCCGAGCGCCAGCGCGGCCTTCGAGAGGCCGCCCGCGGTGAGGGCGAGCAGCACGATCGGGACCGAGGAGAGGATCGTGCCGAAGATCGGGACCACGTAGAGGACGGTCGCGAGGGCGGCGAGCGCGAACGCGAACGGCACGGGGATGAGCAGGAGGCCGACGAGCGTGAGCGTGCCGTTCACGACCATGATCGTGAGCTGGCCGCGCACAACGCCGGAGAGGCCCGAGTCGATGCCGCGCAGGAGCCGCCGGAAGTCGTCGCGCAGGTTGCGCGGCACGAGGGACTCGAAGAACCGCACGATGCGCGGCGCGTCCATCGAGATGAACGCGGTGAGCATGAAGAGCAGGATGCAGAAGAACAGCGTCTGGATGGTGCCCGCGATGACGAGGCGCGAGAACGAGACCACGTCGCCGACGCGCCCGCGCATGCCCTCGCTGGCGTGGTGCAGCGCGTCGGCGATCCCCGCCGCGAGGTCCACCGAGAAGCGCGCCCCCTGGCGCGTCCCCTCGTAGGGCAGCACGTCGACGGGGATCCCGTAGCGCTCGAGGAACGCGTCCATGCTGCGCACCCAGCCCTCGATCTTCTCGGGCGTGATGCTCGCGAGGAAGTCGCGCAGCTCGACGAGGCCGCGGACCGCCTCGCGGTAGATCTGCGGCAGGATCGAGACGCCCGCGAGGTAGGCGAGCGCTCCGAGCGCGGCGTACACCACGAGCACCGCGGTCCAGCGCGGGACGGGGCGCCCGGCGACGCGCGTGCGCGAGAGCCGCGAGATGAGCGGATCGAGCACGTAGGCCGCGAGCGCCGCGAGCACGAAGGGCAGGAGCACCGGCCACGCGATCAGGAAGATCGCGAGGACGAGCGCCCAGACCACCGCCGTCAGCGCGATGAGCTGCGCGCGGGGTCTCTTCCAGAGCGGTGCGCGGAACGGCATCGGCGCGCGAGTATCCCCCATCGTCCGGCCGGGCGCCGCCCGAAACTTCCTCACTCCTCCAGGGTCGACACGTCACCTTCCGGGAGGCCCTGCGCGCGGGCCTTCAGCACGCGGCGCATGATCTTGCCGGAGCGGGTCTTCGGCAGCGCGTCGACGAAGATCACCTTCTCGGGCCGCACGATGGGGCCGAGGTGCTGGGCGACGTGGTTCTTCACCTCGTCCTCGAGCTCCGGGCTCGCCTTGAAGCCCTGGCGCAGCAGGCAGTAGCCGTGGATCGCCTGTCCCTTCACCTCGTGGGGCAGCCCGATCACGGCCGCCTCCGCGACGGCCGGGTGGGAGACGAGCGCGCTCTCGATCTCCGCGGTGCCGAGCCGGTAGCCCGACACCTTGATGACGTCGTCGGTGCGGCCGATCACCCAGAAGTACCCGTCGCGATCGCGCTTGGCGGAGTCGCCCGCCATGTACTTGCCGGGGTACTTGCCCCAGTACGTGCGCACGAAGCGCTCCGGGTCCCGGTAGATGGTCATCGCCATCGCGGGCCAGGGCTTCTCGAGGACGAGGAAGCCCTCCTCGCCGTCGGCGACGGCCTTGCCCTGCTCGTCGAGGATGGACGCCTCCTGCCCGAAGAACGGCTTCGCGGCGGAGCCCGGCTTGAGCGGGAGCGACGGGACCGGGGTGATCTGGAACATCCCGGTCTCGGTCTGCCACCAGGTGTCCATGATCGGGCAGCGGCCCTTCCCGATGACGCGGTGGTACCACTTCCACGCCTCGGGGTTGATCGGCTCGCCGACCGATCCCAGGATCCGCAGCGTGGAGAGATCGTGGCGGTTCGGCCAGGACTCACCGAAGCGCATCAGGCCGCGGATGGCGGTCGGCGCGGTGTAGAGGATCGTGATCCCGTACTTCTCGACGAGCGACCACCAGCGGTTCGGGTACGGGTAGGTCGGCGCGCCCTCGTAGATGAACGTCGTCGCGCCCATGAGCAGCGGCCCGTACACGATGTAGCTGTGGCCCGTGACCCAGCCCGGATCCGCGGCGCACCAGTAGCGGTCCTCGTCCTTCACGTCGAAGACGTACTTGAGCGTCGAGTAGATCCCGACCATGTAGCCGCCGTGCCCGTGGATGAGCCCCTTGGGCTTGCCGGTCGTGCCGGAGGTGTAGAGCACGTAGAGCGGGTCGGACGACTCCATCACCTCGGTCGGGCAGTGGCCCGTGGCGAGGGGGAGCTTCATGAGCTCGTGGTACCAGTAGTCGCGCCCCGGCTCCATCCGCACCTCGTGCCCGGTGCGCTGCACGACGATGACCGTCTCCACGGTGGGGCAGCGCCGGACCGCGTCGTCGACGGTCTTCTTGAGCTCGACGACCTTGCCGTTCATGAACCCGCCGTCGGCGGTCACGACGACCTTCGACTCGGAGTCCTCGATGCGCCCCTGCAGCGCGTCGACCGAGAACCCGCCGTAGACCACCGAGTGGATCGCCCCGATCTTGGCGGCCGCCAGCATCGCGATGACGATCTCGGGGATGCGCGGCATGTAGATCGTGACGCGATCGCCCTTCTTCACCCCCATGGCCTTGAGGACGTTCGCGAACTTCGAGACGTCGCGGTTCAGCGCGAAGTACGAGTAGGTGCGGACCTCGCCCTTCTCGCCGACCCACACGAGCGAGAGCTTGTTCTTTCGCCAGGTGCGCTGGTGTCGATCCAGGCAGTTGTGGACGATGTTCGTCTGGGCGCCCTTGAACCACTTGAAGAACGGCCGCTCGGACTGATCGAGGACCTTGTCCCACTTGCGGTACCACTCGAGCTCCTCGGCCTCGGCGGCCCAGAAGCCCTCGAGATCGTCGGCGGCGCGGCGCGCGAGCGCCTCCCAGTCCTTCACGCGGGCCTGGGCGACGACCTCGGCGGAAGGGGAGAAGACCTCACCCTCGAGCTCCTGCGGGTTCTTCATGACGCGACTCCTTTTGCTCCCGGGCGCCGGCCCGCGGCGGACCGCCGGAGAGCGGGGGGTGTCCATGGGTGTAGCCGAAAAGAATTCTCAGAGCAGGGTAGCGAAAGCCGGTCCCGAGTGGGGGGCGATCGTCGCGCCGCCCCTGGGAGGCCGCTCACAACCTCGTGACGCGGCGCGGCGCGCCGTCTCGACCGGACCTCCGCACGCGGTTATCCTCGGAGCGCCGTGATCCTCCCCCCCGCGCTGCGTCCCGGAGACGTCGTCCGCGTCATCGCCCCGTCGAGCTCGTTCGACCCGGATCCGTTCGAGCGCGGGCTCACCGTGCTCTCCGCGCGGCTCGGGCTGCGGCCGCGCATGCGCGCCGACGTGGCGGCGCGCTGGCGCTACCTCGCCGGCGACGACGCGCGCCGCGCGGAGGAGTGGCGCGAGGCGGTCGCCGATCCCGAGGCGCGCGCGATCGTCTGCGCGCGCGGCGGCTACGGGGCCCTGCGCATCCTCCCGGCGATCGACCCGGCGCCGCTCCTCGCCCGCCCGAAGCTCCTCGTGGGCTTCTCCGACATCACGGCGCTGCACGCGCTCCTGAACCGCGCAGGCCTCGCGACCGTGCACGGGCCGGGCGTGACCCAGCTCCCGCGGCTGCCCGAGGAGGCGCTCCAGCACCTCGAGGCGCTGCTCCGCCGGAGCGCGCCGCCCGCCGGGAGCGCGCCGCCCGCGCCGGGCGCGGGGCTCGTGGGGCGCGCCACCGTGCGGCCCGGGCGCGCCTCCGGCCCGCTCCTCGGCGGCTCCCTCACACTCCTCTCGCACCTCGCCGGCACCCCCTACGCGCCGCGCCTCGAGGGCGCGATCCTCTTCCTCGAGGACGTGGCCGAGAAGCCCTACCGGCTCGACCGCTACCTCACGCACCTCGCCCTCGCCGGCGCGCTCCGCGGCGTCGCCGGGATCGCCGTGGGCCAGCTCACCGGCTGCGACGACGCCAACGCGCACGGCGCCGACGTGGTCCGGGAGGCGATCCTCGCGCTCGGCGTCCCCGCCATCGAGGGGCTCCCCGCCGGGCACGAGGACGCGAACTTCGCGCTCCCGCTCGGCGCGCGGGCCACGCTCGTCGCCCCGGCGCTTGGCGAGGGCGGCGCGCCGCGGCTCGTCTTCGACGGCTGGACGGACGGGGGGGGCGCCGCGTGACCGCGGTGCTCGCGCCCGTCGCGGGCGTGCTCGAGGCCGGCCATCGCGAGGGCGTCGCGGGAGCGCTGTCGGCCGTGGTGATCGCCGAGGGCCGGCGCGTGCACGCGAGCTGCCACGGCGCGCTCGACGGGCCGGGCTCCCGCGCCCTGCGGGCCGACGATCTCTTCGACGTCGCCTCGCTCACCAAGGTGATGGCGACGACCACGCTCGCGGCGCAGCTCGCGGGCGCGGGGGCGCTCCGGCTCGACGTACCCGTCGCGGAGACGCTCCCTGGCTTCGAGGCGGCCGGCAAGGGCGCGGTCACCGCGCGCCACCTGCTCTCGCACGCGAGCGGGCTCCCGGAGTGGCGGCCCTACTTCGAGCACGCCGCGCGGGATCCGGTCGCGGGCCAGGCTTTCCTGCCCCCCCGCGAGCGGCCTCCGCCGCCGCTCCTCGCCGCGGCGGCGGTCCGGGGCCGCGCCATCGTGCGGGAGCTCGTCCTCGCCGAGGCGCTGGAGGCGCCGCCCGGCGCGCGGGCCGTGTACGGCGATCCCGGCTTCATCGCGCTGGGCCTCGCGATCGAGGCGCTCGCCGGGACGCCGCTCGCCGGGCTCGCCGAGCGGCGCGTGTTCGGCCCGCTGGGCCTCGCATCGATGGGCTTCCTCGACGCCGCCCGTCCCGCACCCGCCGCCGGCCGGGTCTTCGTCCCGACGGGACGGAGCGCCCCCCGGCGCGAGGACCTGTGCGGCACGGTGAACGACGACAACGCCTGGGCCATGGGCGGAGTGGCCGGCCACGCGGGCGTCTTCTCCACCGCGGCCGACGTCGCCGCGCTCGGCCAGGCGTGGCTCGACGCGCTGTCGGGCGGGCGCGGCCCCATCCCTTGCGACGCCGCCCGGGAGTTCGCCCGTCGCGACCGCACGACCCCTGGCAGCGCGCGCGCCCTCGGCTGGGACACTCCGAGCGGGGCGGCGCCGGCGATCGGCAGCCGCCTCGGGCGCGGCCCCCGCGGCGCCATCGGGCACCTCGGCTACACCGGCTGCTCGCTCTGGATCGACCTCGACGCGGGCGTGGTCTGCGCCCTGCTCACGAACCACGTCCACCCCTCCGGAAAGTCGGACAAGACGCGAATCCGCGAGCTGCGCCGCCGGTTCCATGACGCGGTGGCGGAGGGGCTGGGGATCGGGTAGAGGGCGTCGGGGTCGAGGTCGGGTCGAGGTCGAGGTCGGGGTGGGGATCGAGGTCGGGGTGTCGTTCAAGGAGAGCCGCAGCGTGATCGACTGGTCGCAGGTGAAGCGCATCCACCTCATCGGCGTGGCGGGCACCGGCATGGGCTCGTTCGCGGGGATGCTCAAGGCGGCGGGGTACGCGGTGACGGGCTCGGACGAGAACGTCTACCCGCCCATGTCCACGCAGCTCGAGCGCTGGGGCATCGAGGTGATGACGCCCTACGACCCGGGCAACCTCGACCGCGCGCGCCCGGACCTCGTCGTGGTCGGCAACGTCGTCCGCAGCGTGAACCCCGAGGCCGCGGCGATGCGCGAGCGCGCGCTGCCCCACGTCTCGTTCCCGCAGGCGCTCGGCGAGGCGTTCATCGGCCCGCGGCACGGCGTGGTGGTGGTGGGCACGCACGGGAAGACCACCACCTCGGCGATGATGGGCTTCCTCCTGCACCACGCCGGGCGCGACCCCTCCTTCCTCGTGGGCGGGGTGACGCGAGACTTCGACTCGAACTACCGGCTCGGCGCGGGCCCGCACTTCGCGGTCGAGGGGGACGAGTACGACACGGCCTACTTCGACAAGGGCCCCAAGTTCCTCCACTACCGCCCGCGCACCGCGATCTTCACGAGCTGCGAGCTCGACCACGCCGACATCTACCGCGACGAGGCGCACTACGAGAGCGCGTTCGAGCGCTTCGTCGAGATCCTCCCGGCGGACGGGTTCCTCGCCGCCTGCGCGAGCTACGAGAGCGTGCTCCGCATCGCGCGCGGCGCGCGGTGCCGCGTGGAGACCTACTCGGTCGATCGCCCGGGGGCGGACTGGGAGGCGCGCGGGCTCGCCCTCTCGCCCGACGGGGCGCGGTTCACGCTCGTGCGCAAGGGGGACGCGCTCGCCGAGGTGCTGCTCCCGGTGGGCGGCGCCCACAACGTCGAGAACGCGCTCGGCGTGGCCGCGGCCGCCACCGCCCTCGGGCTCTCCCCCGCGGAGATCGCCGCCGGCCTCGGCGCCTTCCACGGCGTGAAGCGCCGCCAGGAGGTGCGCGGCAAGGCGGGCGGCGTCACGGTGATCGACGACTTCGCCCATCACCCGCGCGCCGTGCAGAAGACGCTCGCGGCGATCCGCGGCGCCTACCCCGGCGCGCGCCTCCTCGCCGCGTTCGAGCCGCGCTCCAACACGAGCCGCCGGAACCTGCACCAGCGCGAGTACGCCTCGAAGGACACCTGGGCGGACGCCGCCGAGGTGTTCCTGCTCCGGCCCGCGCCGACGGACCGCGTACCGGAGAGCGAGCGGCTCGACGTGGACGCCCTCGTCCGCGACCTCTCCGCTGCCGGCAAGCCGGCCCGCGCCTTCGCGAGCGTCGACGAGATGGTCCCCGCGATCGCCGCGGCGAGCCGCACGGGCGACGCGGTGGTCGCCATGTCGAACGGCGCGTTCGGGGGGATCTGGGGGAAGCTGCTCGACGCGCTCGGCCGCTGAGCGCCGCGAGGCGACGGAGACCGGAGCCGAGGCGGGCAACCGCAGCGACGCGCGCCGAGGCGTACTGCTTCCGTCTCATCATTCGTCACAAGTGCGGGTACTCGCCGGACGAGCGGCGGGTGTTTCGACCACGGCTTCCGTGCGCATGGCGGATTCGGGGCATCGACGGGGTCGGCGCACGCGCTCGTGCTCGACCCCCGATGAACGCGGGAAGGCGGCGGAGCAGGCGAGCGTCTCGTCGTGTCGAACCGGGCGCAGCGACGGCGTGACTTCGCGCGGGGTGCGCGCGGACTTCTCGAAGGCGTTTCCGCGGCTCGAGGTCGACCGTGTTCACCTTGGGTGACAACTATCGCCAGCGGTAGTGCCGGCCGGTGCCGCGGCTCTTCTCGCGACGAGGCAAGACGTCCCAGATGCGGTGGGTGAGACATTTCCCATTGACGCCTTCTCGCCTCGATCGTGGTCCGGAATAGGAGTCGGCGCGGAAGACCGCTCTCGCGCACGCGCCTCGCGCGTGGCAGGCGCGCCGACCGCCGGAGTGCCTCGACGAGGGCGCCGTGGAGAAAGCCGCGCAGACACGAGCCTGGAGCGTCTCCGGAGCCCTGAAAATCGCGTGCTACGAAGGGTGTACTGGAGGTGCACCCTATGTCTGCGCTCACCCCCGCTTCTCTCGAGTCGAACGTTCTCGCCCTGCGCCTGCGCGAGCTCGCCGGAGAGGAACGAAACGTCCAGGTCGACTTCCTCCTGCACCTCGACGAGTTCGATCGGCGCCGCGCCTTCGTTGAAGCCGGCCATG
>NZ_JALCZB010000026.1:0-13311 GCF_022690745.1 Anaeromyxobacter sp. SG64
CGGCCCGGCACGGGCGGAGGCGTGAACGTCGGGCCGAAGGCGAGCGGCGTCGCCGCCGGGTGACCCTGCGCCGCCGGGCGCGCCGGGGCCGCTCGCGACGGCGCGCCGGCGCCGAGCGCCGCAGCCGCGTCCGGATCGCCCGGGGCGAGCTCCTGGACCTTGCGCCAGGCGGCGCGGGCCTCTCCCGCATGGCCGCGCTCCTCGTGGACGCGCGCGAGCTCCTTGTAGACCGAGATCGTCTTCGAGGTCTGACCGAGATCGCGAAACGCCTGGGCGAGGAGCTGCAGCGTCTCGACGTCCTTCGCGTCCACCTTGAAGCAGAGCTGGAGCTTGGCGAGGGCGCGCTTCGTGTCGCCCTTGCCGAGGTAGACGTGCGCGAGCTCGCGGATGAGCGCGTGATCGTCCGGCGTGAGCACCGCGATCCGCTCGGCGACCTTGAGGTACTCGTCGGCGCGGCCGTTCCGCTTCAGGTAGGCGGCGGCGCGGCGGAAGCACTCCAGGGCCGCCGCCGGCTGGCCCGCGCGCGCCTGCATCTCGCCGAGCTTGATCGACGAGGCGATGTTGTCCGGGTCGAGCTCCACCATGCGGCGGAGGACGTCGGTGAGCCGGGCGAGGTCGCCCGCCTTCTCGTGGGCGGCCGCGACGGTCTGGAGCTGGCCCATCGCGTCGCTCATGAGCCCGAGCTGCTGGTAGAGCGCGGCGAGCCGCTCGTTGGCCCGGACGTCGTCCGGGTCGAGCTTCACGATCTGCTTGTAGACGGCGACCGACTTGAGGAAGAAGCCCTGCTCGGCGTAGGTCTCGGCGACCTTCTGGAACGCGGCGGCGGCGGCCTTGTCGTCGCCCTTCTTCTGGTGGAGCTCGCCGACCTTGAGGAGGATGCGGACGTCCTTCGCGTCCTCCGCGAGGATCTTCTCGTAGCTCTTGATCGCCTTGTCGTACGCCCCCTTCTGAACGAGCTTCGTCGCCTCGGCGATGATCTTGTTCTTGTCGACAGCCATCGGGCCGAGGGATCTCGCTGCGCTGGGGGGGCCCCGGGCATGTGCGCACGGGCGCACCGGCGCCAGCGGAAGGGCCCAGGGGCGGCGTCGAGCGTAATGGAAGGTCCGGGGGCGGTCAAGGAGCCACCCCCGCGAACCTACATAGGAATTCGGGTGTTGGAGCGGCCGCGGAGGCGCCCTGCGCGGGCGCGCTCCGGAGCCGTGAGCCTACCCCGCCGCCGAGGTCTTCGGCGCCTCGACGGGCGCGGGCGGGTTCAGGATCTGATCGACGATGCGGGTGTCGTACTGACCGCCCGCGAAGCCGGCGTGCGCGAGGACGCGCTTGTGAAAGGGGATGTTCGTCTTGATCCCCTCGATCACGTACTCGTGCAGCGCCCGCGCCGCCCGCTGCAGGGCGATCTCGCGCGTCGCGCCGGTGATGACGAGCTTGGCGACGAGCGAGTCGTAGTAGGGCTGCACCTTGTACTGCTCGTACGCCATGGTGTCGACGCGCACGCCGTAGCCGCCGGGCTGGTGATAGCCCGTGATCTTGCCGGGCGAGGGCGCGAAGGTGACCGGGTCCTCGGCGTTCACGCGGAACTCGATCGCGTGGGCGTGCGGCACGACCGACTCCTGGGTGCGCTCGAGCGGCTCGCCCGCGGCGAGGCGGATCTGCTCGCGCAGGAGGTCGAGCCCGTAGACCTGCTCCGTCACCGGGTGCTCGACCTGGATGCGCGTGTTCATCTCCATGAAGTAGTAGCGGCCCTTCTCGTCCATGAGGAACTCGATGGTCCCCACGTTGTTGTAGCCGATGCGCCGCATGGCCGAGAGCGCCACCTCGCCCATCTCGCGGCGGAGCGCGGGCGTGACGGCGGGCGACGGCGCCTCCTCGATCATCTTCTGGTGCCGCCGCTGGACCGAGCACTCGCGCTCGCCGAGGTGGATCACGTGGCCGTGCTCGTCGGCGACGATCTGGAGCTCGATGTGGCGCGGCTCCTCGACGTAGCGCTCGAGGTACATCGAGCCGTCGCCGAACGCGGCCAGCGCCTCGTTGCTCGCGGTGTCGAAGAGCTGGCGGATCTGGCCGCGGTCGCGGCAGATCTTCATGCCGCGCCCGCCGCCGCCGGCGGCCGCCTTGAGGATGACCGGGTAGCCGACCTCCTCGGCGATCCGCTCGGCCTCCTCGGAGTCCTTGAGCTTCCCGCGCGCGCCGGGCAGGAGCGGGAGCCCGGCCTGCTCGGCCGCCTCGCGCGCCGCCACCTTGTTGCCCATCAGCCGGATCATCTCCGGCCGCGGGCCGATGAACTTGAGGTTCATCCCGGTGACCATCTCCGCGAACTCGGCGTTCTCGGAGAGGAAGCCGTACCCGGGGTGAATGGCGTCGGCGCCGGTGACGTCGGCGGCCGACAGGAGCGCCCGGACGTTGAGGTAGCTGTCCCGGGACTGCGGCGGCCCGATGCAGATGGCCTCGTCGGCGAAGCGGACGTGGAGCGACTCGGCGTCGGCGGTCGAGTGGACCGCGACGGTGGCGACGCCGAGCTCGCGGCAGGCGCGGATCACCCGGAGGGCGATCTCGCCCCGGTTCGCGACGAGGACCTTCTTGAACATTCGGTGTGCTCCCGCGGGGGACTACCCCGGGACGATACGGAAGAGCTGCTCGCCGAACTCCACCGGCGTGGCGTTCTGGACGAGGATCTCGGCGACGGTGCCGTCGATCTCGGCCTCGATCTCGTTCATGAGCTTCATCGCCTCGACGATGCAGAGCGTCTGGCCCTTCTTGACCTTCTGCCCCACGTCGACGAACGGCGGCGAGTCCGGCGACGGCGCGCGGTAGAACGTGCCGACGAACGGCGAGCTCACGATCGTGCCGGGCTTGTCGCTCTTCACCTCCGCCTTGGCCGCAGGCGCGGGGGCGGCGGCAGGCGCCGGCACGGGCGCCGCCACGGGCGCGGCGTGGACGGCCGGCGCGGCGTGGAGCGCGACCGGCGCGGACGCGGCGAGCGCGCCGCGGCGGATGACGACCTTCTCCGGCCCCCGCTGCCAGGCGATGTGCGTGACGTCGCTCTTCTCGACGAGCTGCACGAGCTTCTTCACGTCCTCCATGGAGAAGCCCTGCCCCGCGCCGTTCTCCGGGGTGCGCGCGGGCTCCTGCGAGGGCTGCTGCTTCAGCGGGCGGGTCGCCATCGAGTGGATCTCCTTCGGTTCGGGACGGTGGGGCGGCTAGCCGGCGACGCGGGTCAGGTACTCGCCGGTGCGGGTGTCGATGCGGAGGAGCTCGCCCTCGTTGATGAAGAGCGGCACGTTCACGACGTAGCCGGTCTCGAGGGTCGCGGGCTTCGTGGCGCCGGACACCGTGTCGCCGCGGATGCCCGGATCGCACTTCACCACCTTGAGGTCCATCGCGTTCGGCAGCGTGACGCCGATCGCCTTCCCGTTGAAGAACAGGATGTGCGTGGTGGTGTTGTCCTTGATGAAGTTCTTCGCCTCGCCCATCTGCTCCTCGGTGAGGAACGTCTGGTCGTAGGTCTTGTTGTCCATGAAGTTGAAGTGGTCGCCCTCCCGATAGAGGTACTGCATCTCCTTCTCCTCGATGTCGGGCTTGCCCACCACGTCACCGGACTTGAACGTCTTCTCGATCGTCCGCCCGGTGATGAGGTTCTTGATGCGCGTCCGCACGAACGCCGAGCCCTTCCCCGGCTTCACGTGCTGGAACTCGATGATCTCCCAGGGCTCGCGATCGATCTCGATCTTGAGGCCGCGGCGGAACGCCGAGGTGTCGAGCGTGTCGGCCATTGCTGTGTCGCTCCTTCGAAAGTCCGATGTGAAAGATGATCCGCCCCGCTGCGCTCCGGCAGCGGGGGCTGCCTGTTCCGACGGTCGGCCGCCCGTCCGCTAGAGCTCTTCCTCGAGCTTCGGCGCGGTCACGCGGAGCAGGTAGCGCGCCTTCCCGAGGTTCCCGCCGGGCGTGAGCGCCACGACCATGAAGTACTCCGGGGAGACCTGGCGGGCCACGGCGACGAGCCGGTCCGTCGAGATCGCCACCTCCGCGACGCCGCCCGCCTCGTGCGCCTCGGCCGCCTCCCGCGCGCTGCGGAGGACGCCCGAGTACTCGACGAGCAGCGACCGCACGTCAGCGACGTCGCCCAGACCGGTGAGGTGCGTGTCGACCTCGATGCCGTCCATGCCCATGAGCGAGCACGCGACGGCTCCGTCGACGCTCCGGCAGACCTGCTCGAGATGGGCGCGGAAGCTCATGTGCGAAGGCTCCGCCGGCCAAAAACCTCCGTCATTACGAGCACGGACACGCGGAGCGGGCTCGTACTTAGCCCGCCCGCGCGCTCAACGTCAAGCGTTCGGCCGGAACGCGGCGCGTCAAGGCGTGGTGGTGGTGGTGGTCGGCGCCGCGCACGCGACGCCGAGCGGCACCTGCCCCACGGTGCCGCCGCAGGTGCCGACCACCGTCTCGCCCGTCGGGCACTGCGGCGGGCCGACGGGCCCCACGATGATCGGGGTCTCGTACGCGGCGGTCTCGAAGGTCGACTGGTCCGCGAACCGCCCCTTGAGCTTCAGCTTCGCGACGAGCTGACCGGCCACGAGCGGCGGCTGGAGCAAGAGCCCGACGACGGTGCTGCCGTCCGCCGGGATCATCGCCTGGGTGTGTCCCGCCGAGGTCCCGCTCGCGGCGCCGTCGTACTCGACCTCGTACTCCGTCACGTAGGCGTCGTTCGTGTTGAGCCGGCCAGCGGACAGGTCCGTGTTGTCCGGCAGCTGGTTGTTGACCTGCATGTACACGGAGAGCGTCGCCGTGAGGCTCGGGTCGATGCGCAGCGGCCCCATGTGCACCATCGTGCAGGTCGACTCGAAGACGCAGTCGGCGCCGGAGGCGTCGGGCGGGGCGCAGATGGCGAACGGCTGGATCGACGCGGCGTTGTCGGCGCAGGCGAGCGCGAGCGACGCGAGGGCGAGGGCCGCGAGTCTCGTCTTCATGGCAGCTCCTAGTTCCCCGCGGCGACCGCGGTCGACCGGTTCAGGATGCGGGGGGTGATGAAGATGAGGAGCTCGGTGTGATCGTCCTGCTCGCTCGTGTTGCGGAAGAAGTAACCGAGCAGCGGGAGCTTCCCGAGGAAGGGGACCTCGCTCGTGCGGTTCGCGGTCTGGCGGGTGTAGATGCCGCCGATGACGGTGGTCTCGCCGTCCTTCACGAGCACCTCCGTCTCCGCCTCGCGCTTCGAGATCGACGGCTGCCCGTTCGCGCCGGTGAGCTGGGGGTTCGGCTGGTTGTTGGTCGCCTTGATCTTGAGGAGGATCGAGCCGTCCGCGGAGACGTGCGGGGTCACCTTCAGCTCGAGCTTCGCCTCGATGAAGGTGGTGTTCACGCCCGAGGCCGACACCTGCGAGAACGGGATCGAGATGCCCTGCCCGATCGTCGCCTCCTTGTTGTCGATGGTGGCGATCTTCGGCGCGGAGATGGTCTTCACGACGCCGTTGTTCTCGAGGGCGGAGAGCCGCAGGTTCAGGTTGAAGGCGCCGCCCGCGGAGCCGAACACGAAGCCGAGCGCGCCGCCCTGGCCGTCGCCCACCGGCGCGGGGAGCGACACCGCGTAGTTCGGGTTCGCCGCGGTCCCGAAGCTGTTGCCCGGGCCGGCGCCACCCGCGGCGGCGACGTTGTTCGGGAACGAGAGCCCCGTCGGGTTGCCGGTCACCTGCGTGAAGGAGGCGTTGCCGCCCCACTGCACGCCGAGCGCCTTGTTGAAGTTGGACGAAGCCTCGACGATGCGGCTCTCGATGAGCACCTGCGGGATCTCGGTGTCGAGGTTCCGCACGAGCCCCTCGGCGCGCACGAGCGCCTCCGGGACGTCCTTCACGATGAGGACGTTGGTGCGCTCGTCGGTGGAGACCGAGCCGCGCTCGGTGAGCACGTCCTTCACGCGGCCGGAGACGTCGCCGGCGCGCGCGAAGTTGATCGGGATGATCCGGACCTTGAGCGGCATGAGCGGGATGCGGGCCTTCTCGGCCTCGACGCGCGCGAGCTGCTCCTTCGCGATGTCCTCGAACCTCGCGATGCGGATGACGTTGCCGAGCTCCTCCTTGCCGAGCCCCTTCGACTTGAGGACGAGGTCGAGCGCCTGGTCCCAGGGCACGTTGCGGAGGGCGACCGTCACCTTCCCGGTCACGTCGTCGGCGACGACGATGTTCTTCTTGGAGACGTCGGCGATGAGGCGCAGCAGGTTGCGGATGTCGATGTCGTGGAAGTCGAGGGTGATGCGGCGGCCGGTGTAGCCGCGCGACTGCGGCGCTCCGGAGAGCGCGTAAGCGGGGGCCTCGGCCGCGAAGCCCGCCGCCTGCGCCTCGCTGGCGCGCACCTCCGGGACCGGCGCGGGCCCTGCCGCGGACGACTCCTTGTCCGTGGAGGCGAACGTCCAGGCGAGGCCGCCCTTCGTCTCCACGATCTCGTCCTTCGCCGCGCCGCGCAGCGTGGCGACGACCTTCACCTGGCCGGTGGACGGCTGGTTGAAGGAGGAGACCATGAGGACCGGCCCCTGGAACGCGCTCGTGTCGAGCGAGCGCTCGAGCTTCTTCGGGATCTCCGCGTCCTCGAGCGACAGCACGATGGTGCGCGGGTCGGGGCGGGAGAGCGTGTAGCGCGCCTTCCCGCCGATCTCGATGCGGGCGGCCTTGCCCTGCTGGCCGAAGCGGACGTCGGAGATTCGGGCGCGGGTGGCCGGGGCCTTCTTCGCAGTGGCGGGCGAGGTCGGGGTCGGGGTCGGGGTCGCGGTCGCCGCGGCCACCTGCGCCTGAGTCGGGGCCGGCGCCGCCTTCGCGGCGTGGGCCTCGGCCCCCGCGACGATCGCGACGCCGCCAGCGACGCGCTTCACCTCGTACTGCGGGAGCCCTCCGGCGGCGTCGAGCACCGCCCGGATCTTGCCGTCGTCCTTCCCGAAGCGGACCTGCGTGAACGCGCCCGAGAGCTTCACGGCGCCCTTCGGCGCGCGCGTCACGCCGTGCAGGTCCAGCACGAGGCGCGCGGGGTCGCGCAGCTCGAGGATCTCGATCCGGCCCAGCTCGCCGTCGGTGGCGAGCACGAGGCCGTCCTTGCCCGGGCGCACGGCGCGGAGCGTGCGGGCCGAGCCCGCGCCGCCCTCGTCCACGCGGCGGGAGACGACGTGATCGTCGGATGAAGGGGTCGGGCTCTGGGCCGCAGTCCGGGTCGTCGTCGCGGCCGTTGCCGCGGCCGCAGTCGAGGTCGACGCCGGGATCGGGATCGCAGCGGCAGTGGCCGCGGTGGCAGGCTTCGCGCCCTCCGCGAGCACCCGCACCACCACCGCGTCGCCGCGGGGCGTGACCTCGTACGGACGGGCGGCGTCGAGCGCGACGATGACGCGCCCGACCGCGTTCCGGTCGTCCTGGTACTGCGCGGTCGTGATCTCCGCGACGCCGCCCTTGTTCACGGCGACGGGCGAGGCGAGCTTCGAGACGTCGGCGCCGGCGAGGTCCACCACCAGCCGCGGTGGATCCTGGAGCTTGAAGACCGTGTAGGACGGCGGGCGCGTCCCCTGGATCGCGACCTCGATCGCGCCGTCGCGCTCCGCGACGTCGAGCGCGTGGATCGCGTTCGGCTCCGCGGCGAGCGCTGGAACCGCGAGGGCGCCCGAGAGAACCACGGCGAGGCGCAGGTGGTGGACGTTCATGGGTGCTACTCCTCGAGGTTCATCGCCGCCTCGCGCGGGAGGCGGATGACGGTCTGGGTCCGGTCACGGGTCCCATCGGCGCGGATCGCCCACTCGGTGACGACCACCTCGCCCGAGCGGACGGCGGCGACGGTGCCCCCGTTCTTCCCGATGCACACGCCGCGGCGGAGCGTGTAGCCGACGCCGTTCGGCGCCTGCACCATGGCCACGGGGTTCTCGAGCCCGGTCACGACGGCGACGAGCTTCAGCTGCTCGATCTCGAACTTGCCGAGGGGGGTGGCGCAGCGGGTGGCGAGCTCACCGCCCTGCTTGGAGAGCTCCGTGAGGTAGCTGCGGAACGGATCGCGCTTGCCGACCGACGAGTACGACCACTCGGGCGCCTTCACCGGCGCCTTGGAGGTAGCGGCGGCGGGCGCCGCCGGCTGGGGAGCCGCGGCAGCGGTGGCGCCCGGCGCGGGCGGCGGCCGCTGGGCCGGCTTCGGGGAGCTCCCGCAGGCCACCGCCAGGCCGAGCAGCACGAGGAGCGCGAGACGCGGGCTCATCACTTCGCTCCTCCGGCGCCGGCGCCAGGCGCTTGCGTCTCGACGAACATGAACGCCGTCGCGAGGAACCTGGCGCTCAGGACGACCTTGCCGTTCACGTCCTTCGGGGCGTCGAGCGAGATGTCGTTCACGTTCACGATCCGGCGCATCCGCCCGAGCGCGTCGAAGAACGTCGCGATCTCGTGGAAGTTGCCGGTGACCGTCATGGGGATGGGCAGGCGGGCGTAGAAGCGATCGCGGACGGGCGCCTGCGGCTCGATCGTGCCGATCTCCAGCCCCGACTTCCGCGCGCGGTCCTGGAACAGGAGCAGGAGCTCGTCGACCTTCTTCTCCTCGGGGAGCTCCGCGAGCGCCTCGCGGAGCTGCTGCTCGAGGAGCTCCTTCTCGCGGCGGAACTGGTTCAGGTTGTTCGCGATGGCGGTCTTCTCGGTGAACTCACGGTCGAGCTGCGCCTGCTCGCGCCCGGCGCGCACGATCCGCTCGTTCAGCTCCGAGATGGACGGACCGAAGGTCATGGAGAGCACGAAGTAGTTGAGGACGGTGAGCAGGGAGACGACGAGGCCGACCACCGCTACCTTGGTGCGGACGGGCTCCTTCGCGATTCGCTCGATGAGCTGGTCCATGGCGCCTCTAGCCCCCCTGACGCGCGCCGGCGGCCGGCGCCGGACGGACGGCGTACGCGACGTTGGCGGTCATCATGAAGTCCACGACCCGGAACCCGTTCTCCACCTTCGACGCCGTCTTCTTGAGCTCGATCTCGCGGAACTGCGTCGAGCCCTTGAGCGCCGCCATGAGCTCCGAGACGTCGTCGATCGTCGCGGCCGTGCCCTCCAGCGTCACCGCCCCGCCCTTCTCCTCCAGCCTCCACAGCCAGAGCCGCTTCGGCGTGAGCGTGGCGAGCTCGTCGAGCATCTTCACCGGGCCGGTGCGGGCGGTCTTGAGCTGGGCGAGGACGTCCAGCTTCTCCCGGAGCTCCGCCTGCTGCGCCTTTATGTCCTTCACCTCGCCGATGATGCGGTCGAGCTGCGCGATCTCGCCGCGCGTGCGGGCGATGGCGGCCTTCTTCGCGGCGAGCTCGCTCGCGCGCGAGGCCGCCCAGAGATAGTTGAGGACGACGCCCAGCACGAGCACGAGCGCGAACAGGAGGAGCTGCTGCTTGCCCGCCTCCTTCTTCTTCGAGACGCGGGCGGGGAGGAGGTTGATGCGGACCATGGCTACTTGTCCCCCGCGCTGCGCAGGGCGAGCCCGACCCCGACCGCCGCCGACGGCGCCGCGGCGAGGAGCACGCCCGCGTCGAACTTCCGGTTGTCGACGTCCACGTTCTTGAACGGGTTCAGGAGCTCGACGTGCACGCCGGCCCGCGCCTCGAGCACCTTCTGGAGCGCCGGGATCCGGGCGGTGCCGCCCGAGACGAAGACCCGCCCGATGCGCGCGTCACCCGAGGTGGAGGCGAAGAAGTCGAGCGAGCGCTGGATCTCACCGCCCATCTGCTCGGCGACGGCCTGGATCACCCGCTCGACCTCCTGCGGGACCACGGCGTCGGTCTCACCCTGCCCGCCGACCTTGAGGGCCTCGGCCTCGTCGTAGGAGATGTTGAGCTGCTTCTGGATCTCCTCGGTGAAGGCGTTCCCGCCCATGGTGATGTCGCGGGTGAAGGTCGTCGCGCCGCCGGAGAGGATGTTGATGTTGGAGACGGCCGCGCCGACGTTGATGAGGACCACCGTCTGGCCGTCGAGGTCGTAGTTCGCCTCGAACGCGTTCTGCACCGCGAACGCGTCCACGTCGACGACGGTGGCCGTGAGCCCGGCCTCCGCGCAGACCGACGTGTAGTCGTTGATCATGTCCTTCTTCGCGGCGACCAGCAGGACGTCCATCTGCCCGGCGGCGTTCGCCTCGGGCGAGAGGATCTGGGTGTCGATGTTCACGTCCTTCACGTCGAAGGGGATGTACTGCTCCGCCTCCCACTGGATGGACTCGTCGAGCTCCTCCTGCGTCATCCGCGGCATCGAGATCTTCTTGATGATCACGGAGTGGCCACCGATGCCGATGGCGACCTCCTTCGTCTTCACCTTGTGCTGCGCGACGAGCTCCTGGATCGCCGAGACGATCGCGCCCGAGTTCATGAGCGCGCCGTCCACGATCGCCTCGGGCGGCAGCGGCGCGGTCCCGAACGCCTGCAGCGCGTACCCGCCCTTCTTCTCCTTGAGCTGGACGAGCTTGACGCCGGACGAGCCGATGTCGAGGCCGACGGCGAGCTTCCTCTTCGCCATGGCGGTTCCCTTCAGGCGACGGCCGGGCGGCGCCCGGCGTCCAGTTGACGGTAGGTCACGCGCGCCCTCCGCGGCCGCGTGCGAAGACCTTGAAGCGATCGGAGGGCGTGAGGCCCAGGGCGAAGATGATCTTGCGCTGCGTGTCCATGCGGCAGTCGAGGCCGCTCTCGATGCGGGCGACCGTCAGCGGCGACACCCCGGCCTTGCGCGCGAGCTCCGCCTTCGTGAGGAGCTGCTCCTCGCGCAGCCGCCGGACGTTGTTCACGGCGCGCCGGTGCGCGTCGTTCCGCTGTCTGGACGGTCGGGCAGGCATGCGAGCGCACGCTAAGCCAAGGCCGATGAAGGGATCAAGAAAGCGACCTGTGCGCGAGTCGGCAGGTGTGGGGAAAGGATGCGTCGTCGAGATCGAGTGATATCTAATTGATAGTTTTCACTCTGGGTCGGTGGAGAGAGCTTGACGGGTGGAGGGAATGGAGGGCCGCGCCCAGCGCGCGGGGGACCTCGAGCTCGACCCCGCCCGCGAGCCAGCGCGAGCGAGGCTACCCGAGCCCGTAGTCCTTGATCTTGTAAAGCAGCGCCCGGTACGAGAGCTCGAGCAGCTCGGCCGCGCGGGTCCGGTTCCCGCCGGTCCGCTCGAGCGCGGCGCGGATGAGCTGCTCCTCCACGGCGCGGATGGCCCGCTTCACGGAGAGGGAGTCGTCCGGGAGCGCGGCCGGCCGCGTCGAGCCGGGCGGCCCGCGGACCGCGTCCGGCAGGTCCTCCTCGCCGATGATCGCGCCCTCGGCGAGCACCACCGCGCGCTCGACCACGTGCTCGAGCTCGCGGACGTTGCCGGGCCAGCGGTGGGACCGCAGCGCCGCCTCGGCCTCCGGGGAGAAGGTCATCCCCACGAGCTCCGGCCGGAGCGGCGCGTAGCGCGCGAGGAAGTGCGCCGCGAGGGCCGGGACGTCCTCGGGGCGCTCCCGGAGCGGCGGCAGCCGGACGCCGACGACGTTGAGGCGCCAGTAGAGATCCTCGCGGAAGCGGCCCTCCGCGACGGCGCGAGCGAGGTCGCGCGCGGTCGCCGCGACAACCCGGACGTCCACCTTGCGCGCCCGCGTGTCGCCGACCGGGCGGACCTCCTCCTCCTGCAGGAAGCGGAGGAGCTTCACCTGGAGGTGCAGCGGCAGCTCGCCGATCTCGTCGAGGAAGAGCGTGCCGCCGTCGGCCTCTGCCGCGAGCCCCTTCTTGTTGCGGGTCGCGTCGGTGAACGCGCCACGCACGTGCCCGAACAGCTCCGACTCGAGGAGCTCGCCGGGGATGGCCCCGCAGTTCACGGCGACGAACGGCAAGGCCGCGCGCGGCGAGCGCTCGTGCAGCGCCCGCGCCACGAGCTCCTTGCCCGTGCCGGACTCGCCCTCGAGCAGCACCGTCGTCTTCTGCGGCGCCACCTTCGCGACCTGGCGCAGCACGCCCTGCATCGCCTCGGACGCGCCGACGATCGCCTCCGGGCGGTACTCCGCCGCGAGCTCCGTCCGCAGCCGGCGGTTCTCGCGCGCGAGCCGCTCGCGCTCCTCCGCCTTCCCGAGGACGAGCAGCACCTCGTCCGGCTTGAAGGGCTTCGAGAGGAAGTCGTACGCGCCGGCCTTCATCGCCTCGAGCGCCGCGTCGTGCGAGCCGTACGCGGACATGACGATGACGGTCAGCTCCGGCTCGCGTCGCTGGATCTCGCGGAGCAGCGCCAGCCCGTCCATGCCGGGCATCCGCACGTCGGTGAGGACGAGGTCGTACTCGCGGAGCTCGAGCTCGCGCAGCGCGTCGGCGGCGGTGGCGACGGCGCGCGCCTCCCGGCCGTGATCCGTCAGGATCACGGAGAGGAGGTGGCGCATGGAGGGCTCGTCGTCGACGACGAGGATGCTGCGGAACGTCACGGCGGGCACTCTAGCACGCGCCTCCGCTCCGCCCCGCGCCGCGCCCCGTCAGCCGGCGGCGCCGTCCCGCGGCGCGCGCCGCAGGCGGAGGACCACGCGCGCGCCGCCGCCCGGCGCGTTCCCGGCGCGGATCTCGCCCCTGAGCGCCTCGACGATGCCGCGGCAGATGGCGAGGCCGAGCCCGGTCCCCTCCCCCGCCGGCTTCGTCGTGAAGAAGGGCTCGAAGACGCGCGCCAGATCCGCCGCGGCGAACCCGGGGCCGCCGTCCTCGACGGCGAGCTCGACGGCCGGGCCGTCCTCGCGCGCGCTCACAAGCACCGCGCCCGCGCCCCCCGTCGCGTCGCCGGCGTTGAGGAGCAGGTTCAGGAGCACCTGCGCGAGCCGCTGCTCGTCCGCGAGCACGGCGGGGAGGTCCTCCGGGATCGCCTCGGTCACGTCCACGGCGCGGAAGCGCGCCTGCGCCCGCGCGAGCCGGAGCGCGGCGTCGAGCGGGCCGCGCACGTTCACGGGCCGCACCTCCGGCGCGCTCGGCCGCGCGAGGTCCAGGAGGTCCCGGACGATCCGGTCGATCCGCGCCGTCTCCGAGGCGATCCGCTCGGCGAACTCCGCCGCCTGCGCGAGCGCCGCGGGACGGCCGTCCCGGAGCCGTGCGCGCGCGAGCTCCGCGTACCCGGAGATCGCGCCGAGGGGGTTGCCGACCTCGTGGGCGATGCCGGAGGCGAGCTGGCCGGCCGTCGCGAGCCGCTCGGCGCGCACGAGCGACTCCCGCGCGTCGACGAGGGCGGCGTTCGCGCGCTCGAGCTCGGCCACCTTCTCGGCGAGGCGGAGCCGCTCCTCGACGAGCGCTCCGGCGAGCCGCTCGAACGCGACCTCCGCCCCGGCGACGCCGCGGCCGGCAGGCGCGGCGGGCTCGCCGGTGGGGG
>NZ_JALCZB010000026.1:13321-53514 GCF_022690745.1 Anaeromyxobacter sp. SG64
CCCTCCCGCCCCGCCCCCCGCCGCCCCCCCCCCCCCCCCCCCGCCCCCGCCGCGGCCGGCAGGCGCGGCGGGCTCGCCGGTGGGGGCGAGCAGCGGCAGCGCCTCCGCGTGCGCACCCGCCCCGAGCCGCTCCGCCGCCTCGAGGAGGCGGTCCACGGGGCGCGCGACGGCACGGAACAGGAGCGCCGCCCCGAGCGCGACGCCGGCGCAGGCGCCCGCGACGACGACGAGCGCGAGCGCCCTGGGCGTGAGCGCACCGCGGGCGGCGAGCGGGAGCCCCGCGGCGAGGACTACCGCGGCCACGGCCGCGCCCGCCGCGGCGAGATCGAGCAGGAGGACGGGGCGGACTCCCGGACGCATGCTCAGCGGAACGCGCCGAGGGCGGGGAACGCGCGCGCGAGGAGCTCCGCCCCGTAGAGCCACTCGATCGCCCCGAGCGCGAGGAAGGGGCCGAACGGGACCGCGTTCTTCGGTGGGACCCAGTCCTCGTCGGCGGCCGGGTGCTCCGGCGGCGCGGGGGTGTCCTCCGTCGGCCCTCCGGACGTCTCCGGCGCGGCATCGGCCGGCGGCGTCTCGAGCCTTGCCGCCGTCTCGCCAGCGGGCACCTCGATCTCGGCGGGAGCGGACGCGGCAGGGCCCTCGGCCGGAGCAGCCTCGGTGCCCGCACGCGGCGGCCGCTCCCCGGTCTCGCCCTTGCCGAGCAGCACGAGCGCTATCCCGACGGCGCTCCCCTGGACGGACGCGAGGAGCACCACCGGCAGAAGCGCCCCGAGCCCGAGCCACGCGCCCAGCCCGCCGAGGAGCCAGACGTCGCCGAACCCGAGCGCCTCCTTCTTCAGGATCTTCTCCCCACCCCACGAGAGCGCCGCGAACGCGCCCCAGCCGACGCCCGCGCCCCAGAGCGACGACGCCAGCGACGGCGCGGCGCTCCAGCCGAGCGCGGAGGCGACGATTCCGGCGCCGAGGAGCGGCCAGGTGATGACGTGCGGCAGGAGCCAGGTGTCGAGGTCGATGAAGGCGAGCGCGACGAGCGCGAGGACGAGCGCGAGCTCCGCGCCCGCCGCCGGCGCGATCCCATGCCGGCGCCAGGCCAGGTAGCCCGCGGCGGCGCCGAGGAGCTCGACGAGCGGGTACCGGATCGAGATCGGCAGCGCGCACCTGCGGCAGCGGCCGCGCAGCAGGAGCCAGGAGACGACCGGGACGTTGTCGTACCAGGCGATGGGCTCCCCGCACCGCGGGCACCGCGATCGGGGCCGGACGACGGAGAGGCCCGCCGGGACCCGCGCGATGACGACGTTCAGGAAGCTCCCGAAGAGCGCCCCGACGAGCGTGAACCACGCCGCGACGAGGGCGTCCACCGGCCCGCTCATCCGCGCCTCCCGCGGCGATGCTCGACCCTTCGGCTCATGTCCGTGGCAGGTCGCCGAGCGCGATGGTCGCGCCGGTCCGGACCGCGTCCTCGGGGAGCTCGAACTCGACGGGCCGGCCGCCGTTCGAGGAGACGGTCCACCGCGCCTCGGACCGGAGGCCGGGCCGCAGCATGCCGCTCGGGAAGGGCAGCACGAGGGTCCACGCTCCGTCACGCCCGGCGTCCGTCCAGGCCTTGTAGGTGTGGGCGCGGCGGTTCTCGGTGAAGCGGAGCTCCGCGATGACGCGCGCCCCGGCGGCGGCCGTACCGCTGACGGCTGCGCCACGGACGCGCTCGTACGTCCAGAGGAAGGGCAGCGGGAAGGCGATGCCGTTCACGATGGCGGAGGAGGCGTAGCGCGGCATGAGGTGCGGCAGGTGCGGCACGTCCCAGCCCGGCACGGCCGAGCCCGCGATGAGCAGCGGCGACAGCGGGGCTGACCTCATGTAGCTCGCGTTCAGCGCCCCCCGCGCGAACGCGTTCGCGTCACCGGCGCCGGAGATCTCGCTTCCGGCGGTGGCGGCGCCCGCCACGACGGCGCCGATGCGGTTCCTCACCATGTACGCGTCGAGGTCGCCCGGGGTTCCCTTGAAGATGTCCACCGCGTTCCAGAAGGCTCGCTCGTCCAAATACGACCCGAAGCCGTTCACGACGACGGGCACGTCCGCCTGGACCTCGAGCTGGTGGCCGAAGGTCCAGTTGGACAGGACTCCACGGTCCGGCGAGGAGAGCGGCAGATCGCGGAGGTTGAACGCGGCCTCGAGGATGGGCTCGGGCTTCACGCGCGGCGCGAGCTGGACGAGGAGCCGGGTGGGTGGATCCGCGACGAAGAAGACGAGCAGCAGCAAGGAAGGAACTGCGCTCGCGCGCAGCCACGGCCAGCGCCGGCCGAGCTGTCGGCACGTCGCCGTCACCGCGAGCCCCGTCGTGACCGCGACGAACGGCACCGCGACGCGGCTGAAGCGGGTCTGGAGGAGCGAGAGCGCCGCGAGCGCGGCGGTGAAGTACAGCAGCGCCGCGATGCGCGGGCGCTTTCCGAGGCGCACCGCCACCACGAGCGACGCCAGCGGCAGGAAGAACCCGGCCCACCCGAGCGACCAGTACGACTGCATCCAGCGCGTCTCGTCCGTCGGCAGGCGCCCGAAGAGCGGCTTGAACTCGGCGACCGTGGCGAGCCACGGGTCCCGCCGGAACAGCCAACCCTGGACCCCGCTCGCCACCTCGAGGAGCGCGCCTCGCTGGAACGCGACGACGACGGCGACGGCGGACCCGAGGGCCGCGGCGGCGGCGACGAGGCGGGCTCGCCGCCGTCCGGGCTCGGCAGCCGCGATCCACGCCCACGCGCAGAGCCCGAGGCCGGCGGCGCCGAGGAGCGCGGGCTGGAGGAGCGACGGGAACTTGAAGCTGACGAGGTGACCGTGGTCCAGGACGGCGGGGATCGAGAGCAGCGCGGAGAGCGCGCCGGCCGCCAGGAGGGCGGGACCGCCCGAGCCGACGATCCCGCCGTCCTTCCTGGCGGCCCACGCGAGCGGCAGCGTCGCGAGGGCGACGTAGATCGGGGAGCCGCTGAACACCCAGACGGCCAGCGCCGCCACGATCGCGCCCTCGAGCTCGAACCAGGCGCGGGCCGGCGGCACGACGCCCCGGCGAACGGGCACGCGCGCGAGCGCCCACGTCGCGAGGAGCGTCATCGCGAGGGCCTCCACGACGTGGTGGTCGATGCGCCCCAGGCGCGAGTGCACGACCGCCTCCGGAAGCAGCGCCGCGGCGACGCCCGCGGCGAGCGCGGCGCTCTTCCACGAAGGGCCGGGCGCGACGCGCCTGGCGAGCCGCACCGTGGCCCACACGGTGAGGAGCCCCAGGAGCACGGGCCAGAGCGCGACGGCGACCCGGGTCCGAGCAGGGTCCGCTCCTCCCGCCGCGAGCGCGAACGCGGCCGCGGAGAGGTCGAACCCGTCCGCCCAGGGGCAGAAGCCACCCTCCGGCCAGTTCATGAGCGGATCGAAGTGCGGGACGCGCGGGAAGCGCTTCACCGTCTCGAGCACGCGGTGGAGGTGGTACGAGGAGTCGCCGTCGATCTGCGGCGCGAGCTCTCCCCGCCCGAGCACGGCGGGGAAGTTCGCGACGCGCGCCCACGCGGCGAGGAGGAGGATCGCGACGAGCGCCGCGAGCCCCGGCGCGGCGCCCCGCAGCCTCGAAGAATTCCAGCTCATGCGACGGCGCGCGCCGCGCCGCTCTCCGGGCGCGCCTCGGAGGACTCACCGAGCCTGCGGAGGAAGAAGTCCTCGAGCGTCTCGCGGTGGCGGGTGAGCGAGACGAGCCTGCTGCCGGAGCCGACGAGGCCGCGCACCGCGGCGTCCGCGGCCTGCTCGTCGTCGAACGCGACGGTGACCCGCGGCCCGTCGCACGCGACGATGCGCCCTCGCGAGAGGTGCTCGGACCCGCCGCAGAGCTCGACCGTCAGCTCGACGCTCCGGACGCGCGGCGAGAGCAGCTCGCCGATGCGGCCCACGTCGCGCAAACGGCCCCGCATGATCACGCCGACCCGATCGCAGAGGGCCTCCACGTCGGGCAGGATGTGCGTCGAGAAGAAGACCGTCTTGCCCGCCCGCTTCAGCTCGAGGATCAGGTCGCGGACCTCCTTGCGCCCCACGGGGTCGAGCCCGCTCATCGGCTCGTCCAGGATGACGAGCGCTGGATCGGCGACCAGCGCCTGCGCGATCCCGAGCCGCTGCTGCATGCCCTTCGAGTACTTCCGGATCTGCCGGTCGGCGGCGCTCGAGAGCCCCACGAGCTCGAGCAGCTCGTCGCACCGGCGGGGCGCCAGCGGGCGCGGCACCTCCGAGAGCGCCGCGAACAGCCGGAGCGCCTCGCGGCCGGTCAGGAACTCGTGGTACGCGGGGTGCTCGGGGAGATAGCCGATCCGCTTCTTCGAGGCGTTGCTGGGGATCGGCGCGTCGAAGATGGAGGCCTCGCCCGCGGTCGGGTAGATGAGCCCCATCAGCATCTTGATGGTGGTCGTCTTGCCCGCGCCGTTCGGCCCCACGAAGCCGAAGATCTCGCCCTCGTGCACCTCGAGGCTGACATCCTCGACCGCCCGCACCTTCCTTCGCCTGAAGCCGACCTCGAACGTCTTCGACAGGCCCTGGGTCCGCAGGATCATTCGAGCGCATCTTCAGACGCACCCGGCACGCTGTCAAAGCGCGGGCGGTCGGAACGGCTGACGAGAATCGTCACCTGTTCCGACCCGGACCGACCGAACGCGGCAGGGGACGCCGGAGGCCGTCCTCGTGTTTCGGAGGGGTTGGAGAGGCCGTGGCCCCTGGCATCCCGCTCGCAGAGGGCTGCCGCATGAGAACCGGGCGCCGGCTGTCGACACGCGGCGTCCCACAGCAGCGTCGGCGCGTCCACCTGGTCGCCCGGCTCATCCAGGAGGTCACATGAAGAAGACGAAGGGCTTCACCCTCATCGAGCTCATGATCGTCGTCGCGATCATCGGCATCCTCGCCGCCATCGCCATCCCGAACTTCCTGCGCTACCAGCTCCGCTCGAAGGCGAGCGAGCGCAAGATGAACATCGAGGCGATCTTCAAGGCGCAGGAGGCGGGGCGGCAGCGCGAGGGCGGCGTGTACAAGAACCTCGGGGTCACGCCGAGCGGCACGCCTTCTGCGACGAAGATCGTCTGGCAGACCGGTGATTACACTGCCGCTGGCGGGTTGGACTGGGTGGTGCAGGGCTCGACCTACGGTCAGTACGCCGCGAACCAGGCTGGAAACGTCGCGGTCTCGGTCTGCGGCTGGACGGATATCGACGCGGACGGCCAGTACGCCGGCGACGCGCTGTGGCAGCCGCAGATCCGGGCGAACGGGACCGAGGGCGTGAAGGCTCCCGACGCACCCTGCGCCTCCGCTGTCGATGTGAGCGGCCACACGGGTGGCAAGGTCTTCGCGTTCGGCACGGATGCCCCGGGCCAGGTGACGACTCTTTCGGGCGAGTCCTTCTTCTAGGCCTCGTCTTCGCGGCCGGACGGGCCGCGAGGTATTCTGCGCGGCACCGCCCGACACCGGGCGGTGCCGCTCTTCGTTCGGTGCCCCGATGAAGCGCCTCCACGCCTCCGTGCTCGTCCCGGCCGCCCTCCTCGTCGTGCTCGCGTTCGCGCTGTCGCGCGCCGCGACGCAGGTGTTCCGGATGCAGGAGGCGCAGCGCTTCGACATCCGGTACCTGCCCGCGAGCCGGCCGCTGCGGGCGCTCTCCCCGGCCGTGCAGCTCAGCGTCGCCAACTACTGGTGGCTCCAGACGGTCCAGTACCTGGGCGATCAGGCGCTGCGACGCGGCTCCTTCGAGCAGGTCTTCCCGCTCGTCGATCTCGTCACCGACCTCGACCCGGGCCACGGGTACGCGTACCAGACCGGCGGCCTCGCCCTCTCCTCCGCGCTGCGGCTCGAGGAGTCCGACGCGATCCTGAAGAAGGGTATGCAGCGCGGTCCGGGCTGGTGGTCGTACCCGTTCTACATCGCCTTCAACGACTTCTATTACCGCGGCGACTACGCCTCGGCGGCGCGCTGGGCGGAGATCGCGGCCCGGACCCCCGGCGCCTCGACCCGGATCTCCGCCCTCGCCCTCGCCCTCAACGTGAAGAGCGGCGCTCCGGAGCACGCAGTGCGCTTCATCGAGGAGATGCTCGCGTCGGCGACGGACGAGGGGCTGCGCGCGGGCCTCGAGGAGCAGTACCGCTCCGCCCGCCTGCAGCACGGGTTCGCGATCCTGGACGCAGCCGTGGAGCGCTTCCGGGCCGCTCGCGGTCACGACCCGGCGCGCCTCGAGGACCTCCTCGCTGCGGGCTTACTGGAGCGCGTCCCGGAGGAGCCGTTCGGCGGCGCGTACGTGTGGCGCGACGGCGCCGTTCACTCCACGGGGCGCGACGTCCGGGTCGAGCCCGCCGAGCCGGGCCGGCTGCGCCGCCCCGTGCCGTACAAGGACGCACGATGACCAAGGTCCTCCTCCTCGCGTGGGTGACGCTCCGCGAGGCGCTGCGGCAGAAGCTCGCGGTCAACCTGCTCGTGTTCGCGCTGCTGCTCATCGCGGCCTCGATCACGCTCTCCGAGCTCACCTACGGCGAGCAGCACCGCATCATCTCCGACCTCGCGCTCACCTCGGCGCAGCTGTTCGGCACGCTCATCGCCGTGTTCCTCGGCGCGGGGCTGGTCGCGGGGGACGTGCAGCGGCGCACGATCTACCCCATCGTCGCGAAGCCCGTCGGGCGGTGGCAGTACCTGCTCGGCCGGTACGCGGGGCTCGTCCTGACCCTGTGGCTCAACCTGCTCGTCATGGCCCTCGCGAGCGGGGGCGTGCTCGCGGTCTACACGGGCGGGCTCGCCTTCCTCTCGAAGACCCCGCTCGTCGCCGCCTTCGTCGGCATCGCTGCCCAGCTCGCCATCGTGGCCGCGATCGCGACCGTCTTCTCGAGCATGACCAATGCGACGCTCGCCGCGATCTTCACGCTCGCGCTCGCGCTCGCCGGCCACTTCTCCCGCGACGTGTTCGTCTTCTACAAGGAGCGGCAGCTCGTCCGGTGGGTCGCGTACGTCATCCCGAATCTCGGCGCGCTCGACTTCAAGATCCAGGTCGTCTACCAGACCGCCATCCCCGCGGCCCGCGTCGCCTGGCCGCTCGCCTACGCCGCGCTGTACGTCGCGTGCGCGCTGGCGCTCGCCTCCGCGTCGTTCGCGCGGCGCGACTTCCGATGATCTCGCGGTAGTACGCGGAGGTACGTCGGCTTCGCCGCGGACCTGGCGCGCCGCAGGTCGGCGCCACGCCCACATGCAAACTTTAGCGACCGCTGCAACGAGTAGCGTCGCCGCCGGCCATCGGCACCTTTCGCTTCGTGCAACGACCCGGCGTTTCTAGGAATCTCCAGGAATCGACCGCCCAGTCGTGGGCCCGCGGCTTGCTTGGCGTGAACCCATGCGCCGGAGCCGCGGGTTCACGCTCATCGAGCTGATGGTGGTCGTCGCCATCGTGGGGATCCTCGCCGCCATGGGGATGGTCGTGTACCGGATGGCCCAGCGGAACGCGAACCTGGGCAGCGCGACGTTCGAGCTCGCCATGAAGCTCTCGGGGCTCAAGGCGCAGGCCATCTCGGACCAGAAGGACTACCTCCTGGTCCTCGTCGACGGCACGGATCCGGCGGCTTGCGGTGCGCTCGCCCGCGCCACCTGCACGCGCTACTTCATCCTGCGCGACCCGAACGCCTCCTGGACGCTCGCCGCGTTCTCTGCGGCGAGCTCCGCCACGAACGCGGAGTACGTCGACGAGGTCGCGATGCCGGCCGGCGTTCGCCTCGACCCGAGCGCCACGGGCGCGCCGCCCGCTCCGTTCGCGGCCATCCCCCTGTTCGATGCGGACCTGACCGCGACCGTCTCCAGCAAGAGGCGCTTCGCCTTCCGCTTCGCTCGCGACGGGAGCGTGTCCGCCGAGGGTGCGTCCGGGAAGCCGGGCTACGCCTTCGCGCTCACGACCGAGACCGACTCCCCCGCGGCCGACCGGCGAGGCATGGTCGTCGCGTTCCCCGCCGGCATCGTCCGCACCTTCGCCCTGAACTAGGAGCCGCCTCCATGCAGAGCCGCGCAAACGAGCGCCGTCCGCCGCCGCGGCGCGAGGCTGGGTTCACGCTCCTCGAGGTGATGATCGCGCTCGTCGTCCTGACCATCGGGCTGCTCGGGATGATGCAGATGCAGATCATGGGGATCACCTCCAACCAGGGCGCGCGGGTGCAGACGACCGCGTCGCAGCTCGCGACCGAGCTCGCCGGCGCGCTGGAGGCGCTGCCGTTCGACGACTCGCAGAGCCGACTCTCCGGACCCGCCGCCACCGCGACGCCGCCGGCGGGGTTCGGGCGGCTGCTCGAGGCCGGCACCGGCGGGAGCAACGTGCATACGTGGGACGACTCCACCAACACGGTCCCGGGCGCTCGCCTCGACGCCGCACTGGAGTCGGATCCGCTCGACCCAGGCAAGCCGCTGTATCGCCGACGCTGGACCGTCTGGAACTACTCGGCTGAAGGCACCGCGAGCGGCGCCTCCGCGAGCAAGGTGATCGCCGTGTCGGTCATCTACCACGAGCGCGGGAACGGCACTCCGCGCGAGGTGGTGGTCCTCTCGCAGCGCTCGAACGCTGGGCTCGCCCTCTCCTACGCCGCGGCGTACCGATGACCTCCATGCGCTCCCGCCCCTCCCCACGCGGCGTCACGCTGGTCGAGCTCCTCATCGCGATGGCGGTGTCCGCCATCGTGCTCGTCGGGATCGTGGCCGTCGTGCAGGCGCAGCAGCAGGCCTACACCGACGGGCACCGCGTCCGCGCGGCACAGTCGTCAGCGCGGAGCGCGCTCCTGTTCCTGGAGCAGAAGCTGCCCCTCGCCGGCTACGGAATGGCGCCGTCCCTCGCGCTGGACCTCGACCGGTACACCTCCGGCCCGTGCCCCGCCCTGCTGCAGGTCTCCGGCGCGTGCAAGCGGGACCGGACCGACGACTCGGACGAGCTCGTCTTCTACGCGCGAAATCCCTCCTACTGGATCCCGCCCACCGGGGTGGGGACGGCGGCGGGACACGCCTGGACGCTCACGACCTCGGGCGTCACGACCGCGGTGGCGAACATCCAGGCCCGCGACGGCGACGTCTTCCGCAAGGGCCGGATCCTGCAGGCGGTCTGCGAAGGGGCGAGCCAGTACGCTTACTTCACGGTGAGCACGACCACGCCTGCGCCCGCCGGTGGCGGTGCCGTCGCGGTCCCGCTCGAGGCGGCGGTCAGCGGCGATCCCTTCAAGCGCCAGGACGCGGCCACCGACGACTGCTTCGAGACCGGCACGGCGCGGGTCTTCGAGATCGACCGCTACCGCCTGCACGTTCGCCCGGTGACCGTCGGCACGCAGACCGATCCGTTCCTGGTCCTCGATCGCGGCGTGGACTCGGCCGGGAGCACCGCCGTCGACGAGGCGGACGAGGAGTTCGTCGCGGAGGGCATCGAGTCGATCCAGGTCGCGTACGTGCTCGCGAACGGCTCCGTCGTCGGCGCGACCTCGGGCACCGCGATCACGCTCACCGCAGGCGCGCCCGGGTCGGCCTCCAGCTCGAACGCGCTCACGACCCTGCAGTTCCCCGGCGCGGCGCCGGCGCCCGACGAGAGCCTCTACTCACCGACGAGCTGGTACCGGTACCTCATGAACCCCCCGGATCCGGCGCGCCTGACGGACCATCAGGCCAACATCCGCGCGGTGCGCATCGCGCTCGTCGCGCGCTCGCCGGAGCCCGATCCGAACGAAAGGGGCACCGCCCCCATCCTGCGGCTCAACCAGTCCGCGGTGCCGAGCTGGGCGGGCGCCGTTGGCGTGCAGGACGGGTACGAGCGCGTCGCGTTCGAGGCCACCATCGCCCTCCCCAACATGCTCTCGCAGGGCATGGTGTTCTTCTAGGAACGCCTCCATGAGACCTCGCGCGGCACCCCGCGGCAGCACCCTCGTCATCGCGCTCATCATGCTCGCGGTGCTCTCCGTCATCGGCGCCGCCGCCGTCCTCCTGTCCTCGCAGGAGCGCCGGAACGCCTCGGCCATGTCCCGCGTGGATCAGCTCACGGCCTGCGCGCAGGCGGCCCGGGCGAAGATCTGGGCCGAGATCGCGCGCTACGGGCCCCGGTACCTCTCGAGCGACGATCTGCTCACCACGCCCCTCGAGATCTCGGGGATCGGCAAGCTCCAGGCGCCCGCGCACTACGGGTCCACCGAGGCCATGAAGGTGAACGAGGTGGTGCTCGCCGTCGAGAAGGCGGTCAGCGACGGCGCACCCACGCCCGTCGTGGACCTCACGAACCGCACCGCGTCGCCAGACGCGCTCACCTCCGGCCGCGCCTACCGCGTCGTGGCCCGGTGCACCGACGCGCAGAACCGCGAGCTCGAGGTCGAGTTCGCGATGCGGTTCGCCCTGTTCTAGCTCGAGGCTCCGCGCATGCTCTCCTCACGACGAAACGCGCTTCGATTCGCCGCAGCCGCGGCGGCGGCCGCCCTCCTGCTCCCCGCCGCGGACGCGCCGGCCGAGACCTGCTTCACCCCCGCGGCCGCTCGTGGGCTCGTCGCGACGAGCTACACGGACACGCTCCTCAACGGCGCCGACCCGGAGGACGCGACCTTCTTCACGAGCGCGGGCGGCGTCCCGAACATCTTCATCCTGCTCGGCAACCCGACCTCGATGCGGCGCCTGCCGCCGAACGGCCCCTCGTCGTACCCCGGGACGCGTCCACCTCTCGAGAACCCGCTCGACGCGATCCCCACGCTGAGGCCCTTCGACGCGGACTGCGACCTGATGGCGGGCTGCCCGGTGATGGGGTGCGGGGACGATCCCGTGTCTGCGGCCTACCTGGGCGACGGCTCTCTCCTCAAGTGGCTGCGAGAGCGCTCGTTCCAGTCCCCCTGCGGCCAGGTCGCCACCGCGGGTGCCGCCGGCACCTACAGCGCGTCCATCGACTACGCCGCCGAGGGGAAGGCGTGCCCCTACTATTCCCAGGGAGTCAACGCCACCGTCCCAGCCTTCGACACGAGCCATCCGGGCGGCTACGACCCCGACTTCTACTGCGGGAGCAACGGCGACACGGTCGCGTGCGGGGCCCGGACGAACTTCTTCGACAAGGACCTCGTCTACCACGACACCGTCGTCGAGACTCCGGCCGGGCTGCCGTTCAACGCGAGCGACGGCTGGACCGCCCAGAGCGTCAACCCGGCGGCGCGCAAGAGCGGCACCATCCTCGCCGTCGACAACTTCTGCAGCAACACCTACGGCAACGCGGATCAGGGCGCGGTGTCCAAGGCGAGCATCTGCGCGTCGTGCCTGCGAACGCGCGGCTTCTTCCTGGACGGGAGGCAGTTCCGGACCACGGTGGACGGCGTCGCGAACGTCACCTATCCGTCGATCTATTTCCTGGGGAACTGGCTCAACTTCTACCCGCCCAAGTTCGTCGTGGCGCGCAAGATCATCAAGGACGTGGTGAAGGACAAGGCGAACGTGCGCATGGGCCTCGCGCACTTCGGCGACACCGGCGCGGACCACACCTCCGGCGAGTGGATGTCGCTCGCGCCGACCTGCGATCAGCCGGACTCGAACTGGACGGCCTCGCGCAGCACCTACATCAACGAGATCAACTCGTTCCACTTCAACAAGGGCGCCCCGCTCGCGCGCGCGCTGCTCGACCTCGGGCAGTACTACCACACGCCCGAGCTGCCCTGGTTCGACCTCGGCACGACCTGGAACGCCAACACCGGGACCACCGGGAGCGGCGCGTCCACGAACCAGCAGTCGATCTGCTACGCGTGCCAGGCGAGCTCCATCATCGTCATGCTGGACCGCGCGCCCTCCTCGACCGAGGGCAACGCGCTGCCAGCGGGGAGCGTCGACGCGACCGCAGCCGAGACCCAGTACGCCGGCGCGACGACGACCGGCGTCGTCCCGGACACCACCGGCGCGACCGGGATCCCCACCTCGCTCTGTACCGACTGCGCCAAGTTCCCCACCGAGAAGGACTGGCTCAACAACCCGATCCGCGTCGCGTGGTACCTGCACAACTTCGATCTCCGGCGGAACAACGAGAGCACCGAGGACTGCGCCGCCATGGGCGGCAAGCAGGTCCTCGACGTGTACACGCTCGGGCTCGGCGCCATCAACGACGGCGCGACCATGCTCCAGTCCGTCGCGAGGATGGGCGGTGGCGCCTACGAGGCGGCGAACGACGCCCCGACGCTGAAGCAGGCGCTCGAGAACATGTTCCTCACCATCAGCGAGCGCTCCACGTCGTTCAGCGTGGCGACGGTCTCCACCCTGCAGACGACCTCGGGCCAGTCGGTGATCGTGCCGCGCTTCGAGCCCGGCGCACCCAGCGATCGGCTCTGGCAGGGCCACCTCCTCCGCTACGAGCTCTACAGCGAGTTCATCAACGCCTGCCAGGAGACGGCGGACGGGACCGGCGCGGGAGACCTCGACTGCGACGGCAAGTGCCTGAGCGTCTTCCTCAAGGACAGGGACGGCGACTTCATCCAGGAGGACGGCACGGGCGCCTTCCGCAAGAACGACCCGCCGGACGCGGCGCCCTGCTACCAGGCCTCGGCGTGCGTGGACAAGGGCGGGACGTGCGCCGTCGCGGGCACGGCGGCCGCCGCCGAGTACTGGGACGCCCAGAAGGCGATGCGGGCGCCGAGCTGGCTGACGGACCGTCGCGTCTACACCGTCGTGGACGACGCCGGCCCGACCGGCGCCGGGCCCGACGGCAAGATCGACGCCTACGACACGGTGTTCCGCCTCGAGCCCAACGACATCGTCGCGACGAAGCTCCTGCCCTACCTCGCGCTCGAGGGCGGCGTCTGCACCCAGCTCGCCCTGAAGCTCGGCGCGGCCGGCGACGCCCTCACCGCGAACGCCGTCTCCGCGTCGCGCCTCTTCTGCGCGAAGACGCTCATCCGCTACGTGCTGGGTGCGGACGTCTTCAACGAGAACGAGGCGAAGCCCGAGCAGGGGCTCTGGCCGAAGGCCGCCGACGACGCCGGGCAGGACACGCTGCCGAATCGCTTCCTCATGCTCGGCGACATCTTCCACTCCGCGCCCGTGGTCGTGGATCCGCCCCTCCCGCCCGACGGCATCCTGTGCCCGAACGGCCTCCACAACCAGTGCCTCACCTCGCTCTGGGGAACGCCCGTCCCGGATCTCTCCAGCACGGAGGACGCCTACGCGGGCTACGCGAAGAGCGACACGTACAAGAACCGCCGCAAGGTCGTGGTCGTGGGCGCGAACGACGGGCTCCTGCACGCGTTCGACGGTGGCGCGTGGGTCGCGAACCTGAACGATCCCACCACGAGCGGCATCGACGAGTCGAAGCCTCCCTTCAACGGCTACTACACGCGCGGCACCGGGGCGGAGCTGTGGGCGCTCCTCCCGCCGGACATGCTGCCGAAGGTCGGGCTCCTGCTCCAGGGGCACCAGCTGTTCGTGGACGGCTCGCCCATGGTGCGCGACGTCTGGGTGGACGGCACGGAGAACGCCCTCGGCTCCGCCTCGGCCCTCAAGGACGGCAAGAAGGGCAAGGCGGAGTTCCACACGGTCGCCGTGGTCGCCGAGCGGCGCGGCGGGACGCACTACTTCGGCCTCGACCTGACGGACGCGACCAAGCTGCCGTCGGAGACCGGTCACCAGGCGCCGAAATTCCTCTGGATCTACCCCCAGCCCACCGACAAGGAGTCGCTCTCGTTCGGCGCGACGTACGCGGACTTTCTGCCCGTCGGGCCGCCCATCGGCCCCGTGCGCATCAAGTCCGACTCGACCTCGAACGCGCTGTTCGGGACCCTGCCGCAGTCGACGCTGACCATGTCCGTCCCGGGCGCGACGACGGGGACGTCCACCGCCGTCCCGTATCACGAGCGCTGGGTGGCGCTCCTCTCTGGCGGCTTCGATCCCCAGTTCGTCCGCGGCCGCGGCGTGCACATGGTGGACGTCTGGACGGGCGACGAGCTCTTCGACTTCAGCCTCCCCACCCAGCAGGAGAGCCCCGCCCCCGCGACGGACGATCCGCGCTGGAAGCTCCGCGCGCCGGTGCCGGCCACGGCCGCCATGATCGTGTGGGGCAAGAGCGCCCGCCGTCTGGAGTCCTCGCCCAACGACGGCTACTTCGACACGGCCACCTTCGGAGACGCCGCCGGCCAGCTGTGGGTGCTCCGCTTCAGCGATCCGGGCGAGCTCGACGCGACCACGAAGAAGGTGACGAACTGGTACGGCGCGCGCGCCTTCGAGCTGGAGGGTTGCGCGGGCCAGCCGTTCTTCTACATCACCGCGAACGCCGCCATCCCCGGGGGCATCCTGCGCACGTTCGCGGGCACGGGCGATCGCTACAACCTGCTCGACCGGTTCGGCGGCACCTGCGGCCCGGACAACGTCCGGGCCTGCGTGCAGCGCGGGTGCACCGTCACGATCGCGGACGCCACGAACTCCATCTGGTCGACCGGGCTCGGCAAGGAGTCCGGAGCCGCGACCCTGAACGCGTGCACGGCGTCCGGCGCCCTGTCCTCCACGCGCAGCCAGACCGAGCCGAGCGCCACGGCGTGCACGCTCTCCGCCCAGGCGAAGGTCTCGATCGACTGCACGGGCGCGAACGACACCGAGAAGAACGTCACCGTCGCCTGCTCCGACTCGGCGGCCGGGCTCTCGTGCACCCGCTCCGGCACGAACGGCCTCTTGCTCAACCTGGGCGACTCCACCTCCCCGATCCAGCGGGACAACTGGTTCATCTCCGCGCGCGTCTTCGGGGACGACAACCTGCGCCCGGTGTTCCGCACCGCCGCCGAGGCGAAGACCTACGACACGAACCGGATCAAGCTGACGGGCTCGGGCGACACCGCGACGCCGCTCGTGCTGATCGACGGGAACGACACCGCCGGCCCCTTCGCGTCCGCCACCGACGCGGGCTGGGCGCTCCACTACAACCACGACGGCACGATGACCGCCGACGACCACACCTACCCCGTCTCCCGGTACGACGAGCGCACCTCGTCGACGACGGCCCTGTTCCGCTGGCTCTCCTGGAACACGATCCAGACCGCGTCGCAGGCCGGCGTGACGCGCAGAACCGGGTCGAGCTGTCAGGTCGCGCAGTGCACCGCGGTGAACCGGCGCGTCGCGTACCACTACATCGTCGATCCGGTGAGGGGGAGCCCGGTCCTCGACGAGGGCGGCACCGCCGTGTTCGCCCGGGCGCAGAACACGCTCGTGCCGACGATGGGCGATCAGGCGACGGTGTTCGTGAACCAGAAGGGACAGGTGCAGGTCGGGCTCACGGCGGTGAACCCGGAGAAGGGCGCGTCCAACGTCTCGACGGCGGTGAGCCGCGATCCGGTCCCGAGCTACGGCGTGATCCAGGTCTCGAAGGGTCTGCACGACTGCCGCCACAACCCGAGCGCGCCGAACACCTGCAAGTGAGCCGCGGCGAGTCGGGGCGGCGCCCTCAGTCGCGGCCGATCCCGAACTTCGCGAGCCGGTAGCGCAGCGAGCGGAAGGTGAGGCTGAGGAGGCGCGCCGCCTCGGTCTTCACGCCGCCGGTGCGCGCGAGCGCCTGCTCCAGCAGGTGGCGCTCGATCGCGTCGAGGTGCGCCTGGAGGTCCATGCCGGCGTCGGGGAGCTGCGCCTGCGCGTCGGGCAGCGCCGCCGCGCGACCGCGGAGCGCGGGCGGCAGCACGGCGGGGTCGATGGTCTCCGCCGCCCCGGCCAGCGTCACCGCGCGCTCGACGACGTTCGCGAGCTCGCGCACGTTGCCGGGCCAGTCGTGCGCGAGGAGCGCGCCCTCGGCCTCGGGCGAGAGGCGCGGCACCGGGCGTCCCGCCTCTGCGGCGAAGCGCGCGAGGAAGTGCTCGAGGAAGAGCGGCACGTCCTCCTTGCGCTCGCGCAGCGCCGGGACGCGGATCTGGATGACGTTGAGCCGGTAGAAGAGGTCCTCCCGGAACCGCCCGCGCTGCACGTCCTCGGCGAGCTCGCGGTTCGTCGCGGCGACGATGCGCGCGCCCACCGCGAGATCGCTCTGCCCGCCCACGCGCCGCACGCGCCGCTCCTGCAGCGCGCGGAGGAGCTTCACCTGGAGCTGGGGCGGCAGCTCGCCGACCTCGTCGAGGAAGAGCGTGCCCGTCCCGGCGACCTCGAACAGGCCCGCCTTGGCCTCCGTCGCGCCGGTGAAGCTCCCCTTCTCGTGGCCGAAGAGCTCGCTCTCGAGGAGCCCCTCCGGGATGGCGCCGCAGTTGATGGCGACGAACGGCCGGTCGGGGCCGGCGCCGCGGTGGATCGCCCGCGCGACCACCTCCTTGCCGGTGCCGCTCTCGCCCATGACGAGGATGGTCGAGCGGGAGCGGGCGACCCGCTCCACGAGCGAGCGGACCTCCTCGATGCCGGCGGAGCGGCCGAGCAGCTCGGGCTCGGCGAAGGTCGCGCCGGCGCGGTGGCGGAGCGCACGGTTCTCCGCGACGAGCGCGCGCCGCTCGAGCGCCTTCGCGACCACGAGCTTCAGCTCGTCGAGCTTGAACGGCTTCAGGACGTAGTCGTACGCCCCGAGCTTCATCGCCTGGATGGCGTTCTCGGCCGTCGCGAACGCGGTGACGATGACCACCTCGGTCGCGGGCGAGTGCGTCTTCACCGCCGCGAGGACGTCCATCCCGGAGCCGGCGCCGAGCCGGAGATCGGTCACCACGAGGTCGAGGTCGCCCTGGGCGGCGCGCGCCACGGCTCCCGGCGCGTCGGCCGCGAGGTGCACCTCGTGACCCTGCTTGCGGAGCAGGATCTCGAGCATGTCGCGCATGGACGATTCGTCGTCGACGACCAGGATCGAGGCCACGGCGCATCCTAACCCGGGGCGCCTGCGCCGCCCGCGTCCGCGCCCTCGCGCGGGAGCAGGACCACGAAGCGCGTCCCACGCCCAGGAGACGAGTCCACCGTCACGCTGCCGCGGTGCGCGTCGACGACGCGCTGGACGGTGGGGAGCCCGAGGCCGGTGCCGTTCCGCTTGGTGGTGAAGAACGGGAGGAAGATGCGGGGCAGGTCGGCGGCGGGGATCCCCGGGCCATCGTCCTCGACCACGAGGCGCGCGCCCTTCACGTCGGGCCCGCAGGCGACGCGCACGCGCCCGGCCCCGCCCTCGCGCGCGGCGGCCGCCTGGGCGGCGTTCACGAGGAGGTTCCAGAACACCTGGCGCGTCTGGTCCGGGTCGCAGGCGACCGTCACGGGCGAGAGGTCCTGCTCGACGGTCACGCGAGCGGCGGTCGGATCGTTCGCGAACACCCGCAGCGCCTCGTCGAGGACGACGGAGAGGTCGGTCCGGACGCGCCGGAGCGGCGCCGGGCGGGTGTACTCGAGCAGGTCGTTCACGAGCCCGTCGAGCCGCGCCGCCTCCCGGAGCACGATGTCCATGAGCCGGCGCTCGTCGGGCGGGAGCGCCGCGTTCGTCTGCAGGAGCTCCAGGGAGCCGCTCATCGCGGCGAGGGGGTTGCGGAGCTCGTGGGCGAGCCCGGCCGCCACCCGGCCCAGGTCCGCGAGCCGGCGGCTGCGCTGGACGGCGTTCTCCATCTCCCGGAGGGCGGTGAGGTCCTGGAAGATCACCGCGCTGCCGATCGCGGCGGCCGCCGGGCCGCGCAGCGGGAACGCCGAGTACCCGAGCCGGAGGGGCCGCCCGGAGGGGCCCGTCCACTCGACCTCGCCGCGCGGCGTCGCCTCGCGGAAGGCGCCGAACCGCTCGGTCGCGGGCCGCCCGCGCACCTCCTCGAGGCGGAGGCCCGTGAGCAGCTCCCCGGCCGGATTCAGGTAGGTGACCTTGCCGGCGAGGTCGAGCGTCATGAGCCCGCTCGTGAGCGACGCCACGATGGACTCGTGGAGCGCGGTGATCTCGGCGAGGGCCCCCTCCTGCGCGACGATCCGCTCGCCCGCCGAGCGGAGCTGCTCGGCGAGGTAGGAGGAGAGGAACGCGACCGCCACGAACGAGGCGGCGTGGACGAGGAGCGTGATGCGCGAGACGTCCGCGCCGTGCGGGTCGACCCGGAGCGCCACGGTGAGGTAGGCGGGGACCGCCAGCGCGGCCGCGAAGAGCGCGCCGCGCCGGAAGAGCAGGATCGCGCCGTTCACGACGCCGATCGAGAAGATCACGACGAAGACCGACGCGGAGTACCCGGTCACCGCGACGACCGCGGTCGCGACCAGCACGTCGAGGACCACCTGCGCGTAGGCGAGCGAGGTCAGGCCCCGGCCGGCCCGGAGCGCGAGCGCGGTGGCGAGCGCGACGAGGTACGTCGCCGCCACGACCGCGTAGAGAGGCAGGAGGTCCCGCTCGATGACGGGGCCGAGCTCGAGGTTCACGACGATGGTGCCGGCGAGGAGCACCGTCACCGTGACGACGCGGAACAGCGTCAGCCAGCCGAGCTTCCGGCGAAGCCCGTCGCGAGGCGCGGCGGCCGGCGGCTCCGCCGCGGGCTCCGTGGCGAGGGCGGCGGCGGTCGGCTCCACGGCGCCCCGCTACTTGATGTTGCCGGCGATGCTGAAGATGGGGAGGTACATGGCGACGAGGAACCCGCCGACCATCCCGCCCAGGAACACCATCATGACCGGCTCGATCATGGCGGTGAGGCCAGCGACGGCCACGTCGACCTCGTCGTCGTAGAAGTCGGCGATCTTGTTCAGCATGGCGTCCATGGCGCCCGTCGCCTCGCCGACGCCGATCATCTGCACGACCATCGGCGGGAAGACCTTCGTCTCGGCGAGCGGGCCGGCGATGTTCTTGCCCTCCGAGATCTTCGCGCGGACGTACATGATGCCCTTCTCGATGATCTTGTTGCCGGCGGAGCGGGCGACGATCTGGAGGGCGTCGAGGATGGGCACGCCGGACGAGAGCATCGTCCCGAGCGTCCGGGTGAACCGGGCGACCGCCACCTTGCGCACGAGCGACCCGAACAGCGGCATCTTGAGCACGAACGCGTGCCACTTCTCGACGCCGCGCGGGTTGCTCGTGAACACCTTGAAGGCGATCACGATCGCGATGGGGACCGCGACGTACCAGTACCAGTTGTCGCGCAGGCCATGCGACAGGTCGATGAGGAACTGCGTCGGCGCCGGCATCGCGCCGCCGAAGTCCTTGAACATCTTCTCGAAGGTCGGGGTGACGAAGGCGAGCAGCACGACCGTCACGCCCACGCCGACGGTGAGGACGATGGACGGGTAGACCATCGCGCCCTTCACGCGCCGCTTCAGCTTCTCGTTCTTCTCGATGTACGCGCCGAGCCGCTGGAGGATGGTGTCGAGGATGCCGCCGATCTCGCCGGCGCGCACGAGCTGGACGAAGAGCTCGTCGAAGGCCTTGGGGTGCTCGGCGAGCGCGTCGGCGAAGGTGGAGCCCGACTCCACGCGGACCTTGACCGCCGTGAGGACCTTCCTGAACGCCGGGTTGTCAGCCTGGGTGGCTAGGATGTCGAGGGCCTGCACGAGCGGGAGGCCTGCGTCGATCATCACCGAGAACTGCCGGGTGAAGACCAGGATGTCCTTCGTCCCGACGCTCGGGCCGAGGCCCGGGATGACGAGGTCCTTCGGCTTCCTGCGGACCCGCGTCGGCTCGAGGCCCGTCTGGCGGAGGCGCGCCTCGACCGCCGACGCGTCGGCGGCCTCCATCTCGCCGGACTTCACCTCGCCCTGCTTGGTCTTCGCCGACCACTTCCAGACCGGCACCTGCTTGGGCGCAGGCGCGGCCTTCGTCTTCGCGTTCGCGGCTGCGGCCTGTGCCATGAGCTCCTCGCGGGGTGCGGGCCGATCCTAGCCGAGGGTCGCCCGCGGGTCGAAATCGTGGTCAGCGCGCCGGCGGCGGGGGCGGGCGCATCCCGGCGCCGCTCGCGAGCAGGTTCTTCAGCTCCTCGGGATCCGAGGACCGGCCCATCGCCTCCTCGAGCGTGATGAGCCGCCTCGCGAACGCCAGCGCGAGGCTCTGGTTGAAGGTCTGCATGCCGAACTTGGTCTGGCCGACCTGCATCTGCGAGTACACCTGGTGGATCTTGTCCTCGCGGATGAGGTTCCGGATGGCGGGGTTCGGGACCATCACCTCGATGATGAGCGCGCGCCCCGGGCCGCCCGCGCGGGGCAGGAGGTTCTGCGTGAGCACGCCCTCGAGCACGAACGAGAGCTGCGCGCGGACCTGCGGCTGCTGGTAGGGCGGGAAGACGTCCAGGATGCGGTTGATCGTCTGGACCGCGCTGTTCGTGTGCAGGGTCGCGAACGCGAGGTGGCCGGTCTCGGAGATGACGAGCGCCGCCTCGATGGTCTCGAGGTCGCGCATCTCGCCGACGAGCACCACGTCCGGATCCTGGCGCAGGATGTACTTGAGGGCCTTCTTGAACGACTGGGTGTCCGCCCCGACCTCGCGCTGGTTCACCACGCAGTTCTTGTGCGGGTGGAGGTACTCGATCGGATCCTCGATGGTGATGATGTGCTCGTGCCGGTCGGTGTTGATCTTGTCGATGATCGACGCGAGCGTCGTCGACTTGCCGGAGCCGGTCGGGCCGGTCACGAGCACGAGCCCGCGCGGCTTCTTCGCGAGCTCGGCGACGATGGGCGGCAGGCCGAGGTCCTGGAAGGTGAGGATCTTGAACGGGATCGTGCGGAACGCGCCCGCGACCGCGCCGCGCTGCATGAAGACGTTCGCGCGGAAGCGCGACAGCCCCTTGACGCCGAACGACAGGTCGAGCTCGCTCTCCTCCTCGAACTTGTGCTTCTGGGCGTCGGTGAGGATCGAGTAGCAGAGCTGCTTCGTCTCGACGGGCGTGAGCGGCGGCGTCTTGAGCGGCACGAGCTTGCCGTCGATCCGGAGCTGCGGCGGCGACGCGGTCGTGATGTGGAGGTCGGAGGCCCCCTTCTCGACCATCGCCTTGAGGAGCTGGTGCAGGTTTGCCAAGTCTTCGTTCGCCTTCGTGCCTTCGGGGCTAGAACTTGTCCGGCGCGGTGTTGCCCACCGCCTCGGCGAGGGTGGTGACGCCGAGCTTCACCTTGTTGAGCGCGCTCATGCGCAGCGTCCGGAAGCCGAGCCGGATCGCCTCCTGCTTCAGCTCCGCGGTCGAGCAGCCCTGGATGACGAGCTCCTTGAGGCCGTCCCAGAGCGGCATCACCTCGTACACCGCGACGCGGCCCTTGTAGCCGCGGTCGTTGCAGGTCCTGCAGCCGACGGGCTCGAACGGCTGGAAGGTGCCGATCTCCTCGGGCGCGAACCCGGCGTCGAGGAGCGCCTGGTCGTCCACCTGCGCGGGCCGCTTGCACTCGGCGCAGAGCCGGCGGCAGAGCCGCTGCGCCACGATCGCGTTCAGCGAGGCCGTCACGAGGAAGGGCTCGATGCCCATGTTGAGGAGGCGCGAGACCGTGCCCGGCGCGTCGTTCGTGTGCAGCGTCGAGAGCACGAGGTGGCCGGTGAGCGCGGCCTTGACGCCGATCTCCGCGGTCTCGAAGTCGCGGATCTCGCCGACCATGATGATGTCGGGGTCCTGGCGGAGGAAGCTGCGCAGCGCGGCCGCGAAGTTGAGGCCGATGTCCTCGTGCATCTGGACCTGGTTGATGCCGAAGAAGTTGAACTCGACCGGGTCCTCGGCGGTCGAGATGTTCCACGCGACCTCGTTCAGCTTGGAGAGCGCGGAGTAGAGCGTCGTCGTCTTGCCCGAGCCGGTCGGGCCGGTGACGAGGACCATCCCGTACGGACGGTCGATCGCCTCCATGAAGTCCTTGAGCTGCTGCTCCTCGAAGCCCAGCTTCGTCATGTCGAGCTGGAGGTTCGACTTGTCGAGGAGGCGCATCACCACCTTCTCGCCGAACAGCGTCGGGCAGACGGAGACGCGGAAGTCCATCTCCTTGCCCTTGCCGAGCTTCAGCTTGATGCGGCCGTCCTGCGGGAGCCGCCGCTCGCTGATGTCCAGCTCGGACATGATCTTGAGGCGGGAGATGATGGCGCTCTTCAGCTTCATCGGCGGCTTCATCACCTCGTACAGCGAGCCGTCGATGCGGAAGCGGACGCGGAAGTCCTTCTCGTAGGGCTCGATGTGGATGTCGGAGGCGCCCTTCTTGATGGCGTCGAGCAGGATGAGGTTCACCAGCTTGACGACCGGCGCCTCCTCCGCGCTCTTCTCGAGGTCGACGGCGTTGATGTCGTCGCCCTCGGCCTCGACCACCGAGATGTCGCCGTCGTCGAACCCCGCCATCACCTCCTCGAGGTTCGGCCCCTTCTCCATGTAGTGCTTGTCGATGGCCTCCTTGATCGCCTGCTCGGAGGCGACCACGACCTCGACGTTGTAGCCGGTGAGGAACTTGATGTCGTCGATGGCGAAGATGTTCGACGGATCGCTCATCGCGACGATGAGCGAGGCGCCGGCGCGGTTCACCGGCACGACCTGGTGCTTCTCGGCGGTCGACCTGGGGATGAGCTTCAGGACCTCCTCGTCGATGTCGAAGTCCTTGAGCGAGATCGCCGGGACCCCGTACTGCTTCGAGAGGAAGCTCGTGAGGTCGTGCTCGGCGATGGCGCCGCTGCGCACGAGGAGCGATCCGATGCGGCCGCCCGTCTTGCGTTGCTCGTCCTGGGCCTTCTGCAGCTGCTGCAGGGAGATGAGGTTCTCCCGGACCAGGAGTTCGCCGAGCCGTCCAGACATGCGTGAAGATCCCTCGGGGTGGAGCGCGCGAGAAGGCCGTGAAGCTCCGCGAACTTAGCAGGCAGCTCGGCGAGGGGTCAAGGAAGCGGCTACCGTAAGTACGCGATTCGAGAGGGTAAATCACGGAGCCCGGCCTACATGGGCGCCTTGTCCAGGACCTCTCTCGCGCGCTCCGCGTCCTCGGCGATCTGGGCCCGGAGCGCCTCCACGGACGGGAAACGCCGCTCGTCCCGCAGCCGCGCGACGAAGGCGAGGCGGATCCGCTCCCCGTAGAGGTCCCGGCCGACGAAGTCGAACAGGTGGGCCTCCGCGGTCACCGCCGCGCTCGCCTCGACGGTAGGCTTCACGCCCACGTTGCACACGCCCGCGTGGACCACCGCGCCCTCGAGCCCGCGCGGCCCCGGCTGCCCGCCCACCCAGGCGCGGACGGCGTACACGCCGTTCGCGGGGAGGAGCCCGGCCGTCTCGACGTTGGCGGTCGCGAAGCCGAAGCCGCGCCCCCGGCCCGCCCCGCGCACCACGACGCCGTCCACGTCGTGCGGACGGGTGAGGAGCAGGGCGGCCGCCTCGACGTTCCCCTCGAGGAGGAACTCGCGGACCTTGGTCGACGAGACGACGAGGCCGTCCACCGTGACCGGCTCGACGACGTGCAGCCGGATGCCGTGCGGGGCGAGCAGCGCGCGCAGGGTCTCCACCCGCGCGCGCTCGTGTCCCGCCGTGAAGTCGTAGCCGACGACCACGTCCGCGCAGCCGAGCGCGCCCGCCAGGTCCCGGGAGACGAACGCCTCCGCCGACGTCGCGGCGTAGGCGAGATCGAACGGCTGGAGGATCGTGGCGTCCGCGCCGGCGGCGGCGAGCAGCTCGAGCTTGCGCGGCAGCTGCACGAGGAGCGGCGGCGCGAGCTTCGGCCGGAGCACGCGGACGGGGTGGGGCTCGAAGGTGAGGACCGCCGCGGCGGCGCCGCGGCCGCGGGCGAGCTCGCCGGCGAGCGCGAGGAGCCGCTGGTGCCCGAGGTGGACGCCGTCGAAGTTGCCGACCGCGACGGCGGAGCCGCGGAGGCGCCCCGCGGCGCGGGCCTCGTCGAGCGAGCGGTACACGTCCATCGCGCCCGTTCATAGGGCGCGGGCCGGCCGCCGTCAAACGCACGGCGCGGTTGCGCGCCGGGGGACGCCCTGGCTGCGGTGCGCGACGTCGGCTCGAGCGAGCAGCGCCCTCAGAGGAAGCGCTTCGTGAACGCGCGCGGAAGGAGCTCGCCGAGCGTCGTGTCGACCGCCCCGCCGCGCGCCCCGACGAGCCTGACGGGCAGCTCGGGCCCGGCGAACTCCGCGAGCGTCTGCAGGCACATCCCGCAGGGCGGCGTCGGCTCGTCCGTCCCGCTCGCCACGGCGATGGCGTCGATCCGGCGCGCGCCCGCGGCCACCGCGGTGGCGACCGCCACCCGCTCCGCGCACAGCGTGAGGCCGTAGCTCGCGTTCTCGACGTTGCACCCGGCGTGAACCGCGTCGCCGGCGCGCACCGCCGCCCCCACCCGGAAGCTCGAGTACGGCGCGTAGGCGCGCTTGCGCGCGGCGCGGGCGGCGCGGGCGAGCGCGGCCGCGCCGCCGCTCTTTCCGGAGCGCGCGCTCACTCTTCCTGCAGGAGGCGCGCGATGGCGAGCTCGGCCGCGAGCGGCATGTCCACGAACTTCACGTGCGCGCCGAAGCGCGGCCCCTCACGCGACACCCGCAGCACCTCGCCGGACGCCTCGATCTCCTGCCGCGTCCCGGGGATGAGGAACCGGAGCTGGACGCGGTTCCCCGCGGGTGGGTGGAGCCCGCCGAAGTACACGCCGCCGAGGGCGAGGTTGCCCTCGTACGGCTCGAACGACCCGCCGAGCGCCGCGTCGCGCACCAGCAGGTGGATCGGGATGCGCCCGCTCTCGCGCCGGTCCGCCTCGGCCTCTTTATCGGTCGGGTCGGCGGCGTCGCTCTTCGGTGGCAGACGATCGTCCATGCTCGCCCCTCCGGAAGGGACGCTAGCAGCCTGGGGCCACCCTTTTCAACGAACCGCTCTGGGGAGGAACCCTTCCACGACCGCGGCCAGCCGGTCCTTGACGCGGCCGGCGGTCTCCGCGACCTCCTCGTGCGAGAGCGGCTGCCGCGAGAGCCCCGCGGCGGGGTTCGTCACCACCGAGATCCCGACGACCGGCACGCCCATGTGCCGCGCCGCGATGACCTCGGGCACCGTGGACATCCCGACGAGGTCCGCGCCGAGCAGGCGCAGCATCCTGATCTCCGCCGGCGTCTCGTAGGACGGGCCCGGCATGCAGGCGTAGACGCCGCGGCGGAGCGGAACGCCGCGCTCGGCGGCGGCCTCGTCGAGCAGCGCCCCGAGGCGCGCGTCGTACGCCTCCGACAGATCGGGGAAGCGCGGACCGAGCCGCTCGTCGTTCTCGCCCACGAGCGGGTTCATGCCGGAGAGGTTCAGGTGATCGACCATCCGGACGAGCTCGCCCGGGGCGTACGCGGGGTTCACGCCGCCCGCCGCGTTCGTCACGAGGAGCAGCTTCACCGGCATCGCGCAGAGCACCCGCGCCCCGAAGGCGACGTCCGCCGCGCTCCAGCCTTCGTAGCCGTGCACCCGCCCCTGCATCGCGGCGACGGCGACCCGCCCTCCCGGCGCGGCGAGCTCGCCGACGACCAGGCGCCCCGCGTGCCCCGGGACGCGCGAGACCGGGAACGACGGGATCTCCTCGTAGGGGATCGACACCGCCCGCTCGAGCCGGTCGACGAAGTCCCCGAGGCCCGAGCCGAGCACGAGCCCGGCCGCGGGCGCGAGGTCCGTCTTCCCCCGGATCCAGGCGAGGGCGTAGGAGAGGCGCGTGGAGAGATCGGCGCGGTGGGTCATGGCTCGCCCCTGTTCGCGCGCCCCGGCGGGCCCGCTTCGCTCGTTGGCTGCTCTCGGGTCATGGTCGGCCGCCTACAATCGCTCGAGGACGATCGGCCGCGCCGCGGGCGCGGCGGGGCCGATCCGGTAGGCGCCCGCGATGCGCCTCGCGATCCGCTCGCGGGCCTCGCTGCGCTCGCCCGCGTGCACCGTGCAGAGCGGCTCGCCCCGCTCGACGCGATCGCCGAGCTTCTTCGCGACCACGATCCCGACCGCCGGGTCCACCCGGTCCTCGACGCGCGCGCGGCCCGCCCCGAGCGCCACCGCGGCGAGGCCGAGCGCCTCCGCGTCGATCTCCGTGACGAAGCCGGCCTCGGGCGCGGCGACGTCGTAGCGCGCCGGCGCGCGCGGCAGCCGGCCGGGATCGCGGAGCACCGCCGCGTCGCCCCCCTGGGCGCGGACGATCTGCTCGAGCTTCGCGAGGCCGCTCCCGTCGGCGATGGCCGCCTCGACCCGCGCCCGCGCGGCGGCGAGGCCGGGCGCGGCGTCGCCGAGGACCAGCATCTCCGCGGTGAGCTCGACGGTGACCTCGCGCAGGTCCGGCGGCCCTCCGCCCGACAGGAGCGCCAGCGTCTCCTCGACCTCGAGCGCGTTCCCGATCGCCCGGCCGAGCGGCTCGTCCATGCGCGTGAGGAGCGCCGAGACGCGCTTGCCCATGCCGCGGCCGATCCCGGCGAGGGTCCGCGCGAGCGCGCGCGCGTCCTCGGGCCGCTTCATGAAGGCGCCCGAGCCGACCTTCACGTCGAGGACGAGCGCGTCGATCCCCTCGGCGAGCTTCTTCGACATGATGGACGCGGCGATGAGCGGGATCGACTCGACCGTCGCGGTGACGTCGCGGAGCGCGTAGAGCTTCCGGTCCGCCGGCGCGAGCCGCTCGGTCTGGCCGACGAGGCAGGCGCCGACGTCGCGGACCAGCGCGCGGAACGTCTCGACCGGCAGGTCCACCCGGAAGCCCGGGATCGCCTCGAGCTTGTCGAGCGTGCCGCCGGTGTGGCCGAGGCCGCGCCCGGAGATCATCGGCACCTTGACGCCGCAGGCGGCGGCGAGCGGCGCGAGGGCGAGGGAGACCTTGTCCCCCACCCCTCCCGTGGAGTGCTTGTCGACCTTCGCGCCCGGCACGTCGGAGAGGTCGAGCACGTCGCCGGAACGGAGCATCGCCTCGGTGAGCGCGCGGACCTCGCCCTCGTCCATGCCGCGGAAGAACACCGCCATGCAGAAGGCGGCCATCTGGTAGTCGGGGATCTCGCCGCGCGTGAAGCCGTCGACGAGCGCGGCGATCGCGTCCGGCGGGATGGCCCCTCCGTCGCGCTTGCGGTGGATGATCTCGTACGCGCGCACGCAGCCCTCCCGGAGCCTCACGCCGCCTCGGCCCGCCCGCGCCCACCCCGCGGGTGCGGACCGCCGGCCCGTTCGCCGCCCCTCGACGCCGTCCGCTGCCGCCTCAGGCGAGCCGCTCCATCAGCTCGTCGTCGATCTCGAAGTTGGCGTGGACGTTCTGGACGTCCTCGAGGTCCTCCAGCATGTCCACGAGCTTCAGCATGGAGCGCGCCTTGTCCGGGTCCGTGATCCGCAGCGTCTCCCGGGGGACGAAGGTGAGCCGCCTCGCGCCGAGCGGGAGCTTCTTCTCGAGCGCCGCGGCGACGCCGTGCAGGTCGTTCGGGAGCGTGCGCACCTCGAACCCCTCCGCGCCGAGGCTCACGACGTCCTCGGCCCCCGCCTCGATCGCCGCCTCCGTGACCTCGTCCTCGGTCGGGCCGGGCTTCACCTCGACGACCCCGCGCCGGTCGAAGTTCCACGCCACCGCGCCCTCGGCGGCGAGGTTCCCGCCGCCCTTCGCGAGGGAGGAGCGGACGTCACCGGCGGTCCGGTTGCGGTTGTCGGTGAGGCACTCGACGATCATCGCCACCCCGCCCGGCCCGTACCCCTCGTAGACGACCTCCTCGTAGGAGACGCCCTCGAGCTCGCCCGTGCCCTTCTTCACCGCGCGGGTGACGTTCTCCTGCGGCATGTTCGCCTCCTTGGCCGCGTCGATCGCGGCGCGGAGGCGCGGGTTGCCGGCGGGGTCCCCGCCGCCCATTCGCGCGGCGACGGTGATCTCCTTGATGACCTTCGAGAAGAGCTTGCCCTTGGCCGCCCCTTGCGCCTCCTTGTGGCGCTTGATCTTGGACCATCGGTTGTGGCCGGACATGGCGGCGTTCCTCTCGGCGGCCGCGACCCCGGGCGGCCCCTCGTCCCGAGGTAGCACGCGCTCCCCCGGATCTTCAAGCAATCGTGGGGAGTTCTAAGGCGCCGCGGGCAACCGCGCCTACCACAGGATCGAGTCCACCATCTCGTCGACCATGTCGCCGAGCCGGTCGATGCCGTGCGACTTGGAGAGGAACCCGTCGGCGCCCACCTGCTCGGAGATCTCCGCGAGCTCGTCGTCGCCCTTCGAGCTGAAGAGGATGATGGGGATCTTCTCGGTGTGGAAGTCCTGCTTCAGGACGCGGACGATGTCCTTGCCGGAGATGTCCGGCATCATGAGATCGGTGAGGATGATCTCCGGCTGGAAGCCGTCGAGCTGCGCCTGGAACTCGAGCAGGTTCGAGGCGATCGCGACCTTGTAGCCGCGGTCCTCGAGCACGGCCTTCTCCATTTCGAGCGTGATCGTCGAGTCGTCGAGGAGCAGGATCCGCTTCTTCTCGGCCATCGTTCTCCTCACAGCGCGGCGAGGGCGTAGTGCGCGGCCCGGACGAAGGCGGCGCCGTCCTCGGGGACGTCCGGATAGTAGCCCAGGAAGGCCTGACGCTTCCCATCCGGCCGGCGGGCGTGCGCGGCGAGCGCGTTCCGGTAGGCGAGCCGCGCGCGGTCGGGATCGCGCTGCGCCTCGCGGCAGCGCCCGAGCCAGTAATGCGCGAGCGCGAGGTCGGGGTCGAGGAACAGCGCCCGCGAGAGCTCGAGGGCGGCGCCGTCGGTCTCGCCCTCCTCGAGCAGGTGGATCCCGAAGAAGAGGTGCGCCTCGGCGCTGAGCGGCTCGAGCTGGAGCGCGGCCACGTAGCACTCGCGCGCCCGGTCGGTCTGCCGGAGGATGCCGTACAGGTTCGCCAGCGTGAGCCGCACCGCGAGGTCCTCGCCGCCCTTCTCGAGGAGCCGCTCGAGCAGCTCGCGCGCGGCGCCGAAGCGGCCGTCGGCGAACAGCGCCACCGCGGCGTCGAGGTACTCCTGGGGCGCGAGCGGCGGCTGCGGCGCCGGGATGGGCGCCGGGGTGGGGAGGCGCGGGGGCGCCGCCGGGGGCAGCGACACGTGGCGCACGAGCGGCGGCGCGGACGGCACCGGGACGACGGGGCGAACCGGGCGCGGGGCCGGGAGCGGCGTCGTGCGCGGCGTCTCCGGGCGCCGGTAGAGGAACGCCCCGGCGACCTCCGTGAGCTCGAAGCCCTCGAAGATGCGGAAGAGCGACTCGGAGTAGCCGAGGAACAGGTAGCCGCCCGGCGTGAGCGCGTGGAGGAACTGCGTGAGCACGTGCTGCGTCGTGGGCGTGTCGAAGTAGATGATGACGTTGCGGCAGAAGATGACGTCCCACCCGCCCTCGGGCCGCGGCATGGTGCCCGAGACCAGGTTGTGCGGACGGATCGCGGTGATGAACCGCCTGAGGCTCGCGCGCACGTGGTGGCGATCCCCGTCGGCGTCGAAGTGGCGCTCGCGGAGCGGCTGGGGGATCTCGCGCGCGCGCCGGGCGTCGTACGCGCCGCGCGCGGCCTGCGCGACCGCCTCCGGGTTCACGTCGGTGGCGAGGAGCTCGAGGTGCTCGGGCTCCGCCCCGGCGCCCTCCGCGGTCATCGCGATCGAGTACGGCTCCTCCCCGGTGGCGCAGCCGGCCGACCAGATCGCGACGCGCCGGCCGCCGCCGCGCGCGCGCGCGACGAGGCCGGGGAGCAGCGCCTCGAGCGCGCGGAACTGGCGCTCGTCGCGGAAGAAGCTCGTCTTGCCGACCGTGACGAGCGGGAGCAGCCGCCGGAGCTCCTCGTCGCCGCCGTCCTGCGAGCGCAGGAGGCCGACGTACGCGCGCCCGTCCGGTGCGTTGGGCCCGAGCTCCTCCAGCCGGGCGCCGAGGGCGAGGCGCAGCGCCGAGTGACCGTCCGGGCGCACGTGCAGGCCCACCCGCTCCTTGAGGAGCGCGGCGAGCTGCGTCAGGTCGTCCGGCGTGATCGGCCTCACCGGGTCAGCTCCTGGAGCGCGCGGGGGATCGCCTCGATCGGGAGCACGCGATCGACGGCCCCGAGCTCGATGGCCGCGCGCGGCATCCCGAACACCGCGCTCGTCGCCTCGTCCTGCGCGATCGTCGGCCCGCCGGCCGCGCGGATGGCGCGCAGCCCCTCGGCGCCGTCGCGGCCCATGCCGGTGAGGATCACGCCGCAGGCGCGCGCGCCGTGCTGCCGCGCCGCCGAGAGGAAGAGCGGCGTCACCGACGGCTTGAAGGTCTCGACCGGCGGCGAGTCCGAGAGCCGCACCGCGCCGTCGGCGACGACGAGGTGACGGCCGGAGGGGGCGAGGACGATCCGGCCCGGCGCGAGGACGTCGCCGTCCCGCGCCTCCCGCACGTCGAGCCGGGTCTCCGCGGCGAGCCAGGCCGCGAGCCCCTCGGTGAACCCGTCGGCGATGTGCTGCACGATCGCGACCGGGGCCGGGAAGACCGGCGCGAGCCCGCGCAGGAGGGACACGAGCGCGCGCGGGCCGCCGAGCGAGGCGCCGATGACGACGAGCTCCACGCCCGCGCTCCGCCGGGGCGGCGGCTCGCCCTCGGTGCGCAGCCCGCGCAGGTGGCGGATCACCTTCACGCCGGCGAGGAGCCTGAGGCGCGAGCGGAGCTGCCGCCCGTACGTCTCGAGGTCGGTCGTCGCGTGCGGCTTCTCGAGGATGTCGAGCGCGCCGAGCGAGAGCGCGCGGAACCCGACCGCCTCGGCGGGGTTGCCGGTGAGGACCAGGATCGGGGTGGGCGTCTCGGCCATGATCCGCGCGATGCCCGCGTAGCCGTCGGCCTCGGGCATGTTGAGGTCCATGGTGATGACGTCGGGCCGGTGCTGCCGCGCGAGCGCGGCGGCGGCGTGTCCGTCGGCCGCGACGGCGACCACCTCGAACCCCGGGCCGTCCGCGACCACCCCGGCGAGGAGCTCGCGGAACAGGGCGGAGTCGTCCGCGACGAGGACGCGGACCTGCCGCGCCTGTGGAGGCGTCACGCGCCGACCCCGCAGAGCCGCTCGAGCGTGGCGGCGAGGCTCTCGGCCTCGAGCTCGCCCTTGACGATGTACGCGTCGGCGCCGGCGTCCACGCCGCGGCGGCGCTCCTCGGGCGCGGAGAGCGAGGACATGATGACGATGGGCAGCTTCACGAACCGCGGCGTCGCCTTCACGCGGCGGGTGAGGTCGATGCCGTCGAGCACCGGCATCTGCACGTCGGTGACGAGGAGCTGGTAGCTGCCGGTCTGCAGCTTCCGCCAGCCGTCCTCTCCGTCCACCGCCTCGTCCACCTCGTGCCCGAGCGAGCGGAGCAGGGCCGCCTCCGCCTCTCGCGCGATCGCGCTGTCGTCCACGAGGAGCACCCGCAGGCGCCGCCGGTCGCGGCCGCGCGCCAGGGCCGGCGAGGCGAGCCGGCGGGCCGCGGCCACGATGTCCGGGGTCGAGAGGAGCAGCGCGACGCGCCCGTCCTCCAGCGCGGCGGCGCCGGTGACGAAGCGCATGCCCTTGAGGAACGCCCCGGGCGCCTTCACCGCCACCTCGCGCTCGCCGTGCAGCCCGTCCACCACCACCGCCGCGCCCTCGCTGCCGTGGTCGACGTACGCCACGAGCGGCCGCTTCGAGCGCGGGCCGCCGTTGAGCGAGAGGAGGGGCCCGAGCGCGACTACCGGCATGAGCCGCCCGCGGTAGCGCACGGCCCGGATGCCCGCGACCTCCGTCGCCTCCTTGGGGTCGAGCCGCCCGACGCTGTCCACGTCCACGGCCGGGATCCCGTAGACGTCCTCGTCGATGCGGACGAGGAGGACCTTCATGAGCGACAGCGACTGCGGCATGCGCAGCGTGAACCGCGTGCGCTTGCCCACCTCGGACTCGACCGTGACCGACCCGCCGAGCGCCGTGACGCGCTTGCGCACCACGTCGAGCCCCACCCCGCGGCCGCTCGTCTCGCCCGCCTGCTCGCGCGTCGAGAACCCCGCCATGAAGATGAGGTCGAGCGCGTTCCGCGCCGACAGGCTCGCCGCCTGCTGCTCGCCGATGATCCCCTTGCGCAGCGCGGAGGCGCGGACCTTCTGCGGGCTGATCCCGCGCCCGTCGTCCTCCACGGTCACGGCGAGCAGGTCGCCGTCCACCCGCGCGGAGATGACGATCTTCCCCGCGCGCGGCTTGCCCGCCTGCACTCGCTCGGCAGGCGTCTCGAGCCCGTGATCGACGCAGTTGCGGACGAGGTGGACGAGCGGGTCGTTGAGCGAGAGCAGGATGGCCTTGTCGACCCCGGTCTCGCCGCCGCGCACGACGCACTCGACCTCCTTGCCCTGCTCGCGCGCCATGTCGCGGGCGGCGAGGGGGAAGCCCGCGAGCACGCCGGAGAGCGGGATGAGCCGCGCCTCCCCGATCCGCTCGGCGAGCATCCCGAACTGCGCCTGGGAGGAGGAGGCGGCCTCGGTCTGCGCGCGGGCGAAGCGGAACGTGTCCGAGCGGAGGAGGTGGACGTCTCCCTCGATCTGCTCGACGAGCCGGGCGGTGCGCGCGTCGCGGAGCCGCTCGGCGAGCGCGATCACCCGGTCCGACAGCCGGCCCCACCGCGCGAACAGCGCGTTGAGGTCGCGGGAGCGGCGGATGGCCCGCTCTCCCTCGACGAGCACGTCGCCGGCGAGCGCGGCGATCTCGTCCAGCCGGTCGACGTCCACGCGGATCGAGGCGGCCGGCTTGTCCCCGCGAAGCTCGAGCCGGGCCTCGGGCGACGGCGCCGCGGGCCGCGCCGGCGCGGGCGCCGGGGCGGCCGGGGCCGCGCGCTCGCTCGTGGTCGAGGTCGTGGTCGAGGTCGTCGCGGTCGCGCTCGAGCTCGCGTGCGAAGGCGACGGCCCGGGCGCGGGCGACGCCGCCACCGTCGAGACCTCCGCAGCGCCCTCCGGCGCGCCCCGCGGTCCGGCGATGAGCGCGCGCAGGGACTCCGCGAGCTTCCCGGCCGCGTCCCCGCCCTCCGCGGGCGCGTCGAGCATCGGCACGATGGCGCCGCACGCCCGGAGGAGCGCGTCGAGCCGCTCGCCGGGGCTGTCCTTGGGGAGCGCCTTGAGCAGGTCCTCCGCCGCGTGCACCACGCTGGAGATGCCGACGAAGCCCATCATGCGGGCCTCGCCCTTCAGCGTGTGCAGCTCGCGCGCGAGCTCGTCGAGCGCCTCCGGCGTCCCGGCGCCGCGCTCGAGCTCGAGCAGCGCGCCCGAGATCTTCTCCACCCGGTCCGCGGTGGTCTCGCGGAAGCGGGGGAGGAGCTTCTTGCGGATCTCTTCGGAGACGCCCATGCGCGGCTCGCGGCGTGCCTTTCCCTGAGCGGCCCGGGCTACTCCACCTTGAAGCGCTTCACGAGCTCTGCGAGGCGCTCGGCGAGCTTCGTGAGCTCGGAGGCCGCGCCGGTCGCCTGCTTCGACCCGGCCTGCGCCTGGCGAGTGACCTCCTCGATCTCCGACATCGACTGCACGACCTGCTCGGTCGCCGTGCGCTGCTGCTGCGTCGCGAGGTGGATCACGCGGGCGGCGTCGCTCGTCTCCTGGATGCCGGAGAGGATGCCCGAGACGCTCGCCATGGCGTTGCCGCCGAGCTTCTCGCCCTCGGAGGCCTCGCGCTTGTTCCCGTCGGACGCCTCCTTGGCGGCGTGCGTCGCCTCGCGGATCTCCGTGATGAGGTTCTTGATCTCCTTCGTCGACTCGAGGACGTTCTCGGCGAGGCGGCGCATCTCGGCGGCCACGATGGAGAACCCGCGACCCGCCTCGCCCGCCTTGGCCCCCTCGAGGGCGGCGTTCAGGGCGAGGAGGTCCGAGCGGTCCGCGATCTCGTCGATGACCTCGACGACCGTGCCGATGCGCTCGACCCGCTTGGAGAGCTTCGCGATCGCGTCGTCCACCTCGACGGCGTTGTGGCGGACCTTCTCCATCGAGCCCATGAACGCCTTGATGGCGCCCTCGCCCTGCTTCGCGCCGGAGAGGGTCTGCTCGGCGATCGCGGCCACCATCTGCGCGTTCTCGGCGATCTGGTGCGAGGCGCCCTTCAGCTCCTCCATCGTCGCGGTCGTCTCGTGGATGGCCGACGCCTGCGCGCTCGTCGAGGACTCGTTCTGCGTCGCCGCCGCGAGCACCTCCGCGGAGCTGGTCGACAGCTGCATCGCCGCCTCGCGCGTCTCGGTGACGAACTTCTTCAGCGTCTCCATCACCTGGCCGATGCCGGCGATGAGCGGCGTGAGCGCGGAGTCGGTCGAGCCGGCGCGGAGCGAGCCCGAGAGGTCGCCCTGGATGACGAGGCGGATCATCGCCTCGATGGCCTCGTCGATGCCGGCCGTCACGATCTGCACGCGCTGGTGCGCCTGGCGAAGGTCCTCGACGACCGCGCTCGCGGCCCCGTTCACCGCCTCGGCGATGGCGCGCAGGCCGGGATCGTCGATCGCCCCGGCGTCCACGCGGCCGTCGTAGTTCCCCTCGGCGAAGCCGCGGAGGACCACGGCGATGCGGGCGGCGTCGGCGCCGACGACGGTGTTCCGCCTCTTCGCCGCCGCCGCGCGCGGCGCGGCCGCGCGGGCCTTCGGCTTCTGCTGGACGTCGAACGGATCGCGGGTGCTCATGGCTGCTCCGGGGGAGGCGTCACACGGGCGCGGCGGAGGTGGCGTGCTCGCGGACGAGGGTGGGGAGGTCGACGAGGAGGACGGGGTCGCCGTCGAGGAGCACGAAGCCCGTGACGGCGCCGGAGGTGAGGCAGGCGGCGGCGAAGGCGGGGAGCGGCTGCACCTGCACCTCCGGCACGCTCCGGGTGCCGATCACCTGATCGACCACCAGGGTCCGCTCCACGGCCTCGTCGTGGCTCGCGACGACGATGCCGCGCGTGCAGGCGCGCGGCGCGCCGAGCGCCGTCTCGAGGACGAGGTCCTCCGCGGGCACGTCCCGCACGCTGCCGATGCGGATGGCGTCGTGCACGACCGCCGCGAAGGTGCGCGGGCCGACCTGGAACAGGACGAGCTCGCTCGTCGGGCCGGTCACGCCGCGGCGCTCCCCGCTGGCACGGCGCGCGCCCGGGCGGTCTCGACGAGGCGCGGCAGATCGAGGATCGCGATGGCGCCCGCGCGGTCGCGGCCGACGGCGGAGAGGAACTCGGCGACGCCGCTCGACTCGGCCGGCGGCGGCTCGAGCTGGCGGCGCGGGATCGCGACGAGCCCCTCGACCGAGTCGCTCACCACCGCCACCTTCCACGGGCCGCAATGGACGATCGCGGCGCGCGTGCTCGGGCGGAGCGACACCGACCCCTGGCCGACGAGCTGGGCGATGTCGAGCACCGGCAGGACCTCGCCGCGGTGGGTGAACACGCCGGGGAGGAAGGCCGGCGCGGCCGGGAGCCGCGTGAGCGGACCGAGGCGGACCACCTCGGTGACGAGCGGGGCCTCGAACGCGTAGCGGCCGCCGAGGAGCCTCAGGCAGAAGAACCATGCCTCCGGCGCGGACGCCTGGGCGCCGGACTCGGGTTGCTGCGCTTCCTTCGGCTCGGCCATCGGGCGCGGATTATCCGCGAGCCCGGGACGACCGGGCAAGATCGGTGCTATTTTGATTCACCGGGAGAGGGGCGACGTGAAGGTCCTCATCTGCTGCGAGAGCGAGATCGTCCTACATGTGACCGGCATGGCCCTCGAGGCCGCCGGGCACCAGGTGGTGCTCGAGCGCGAGCCGCACGCGCTCGTCGCCGAGGCGGGAAACGCCGCGGCGCTGCTCGTCGACGCGGTGCGCGCGAAGCAGGCGCCGCCGCTCCTGCGCGACCGGGGCTTCCGCGGGCGCGCCCTGCTCGTCGGCGACGGGACGCCGGAGGAGCTCGCGCAGAAGGCCGCGGAGCTGAAGCTCGACGGCGCCGTCCCGTCCTCCCCGCCGGAGGACCTGCCGCGCCGCTTCACCGCCGCGCTCGAGGCGCGCCGCCGCGTGCTCATCGTGGACGACTCCGAGATCGTCGCGCGTCTGCTGAAGGAGGAGCTCGAGGCCAAGGGCTTCGAGATCCAGTACGCGCCGGACGCCGAGAAGGCGACCTCGATCATCCTGAAGCGCCAGACCCGGCCCGACCTCATCCTCCTCGACATCAACATGCCGAAGGTGGACGGCGCGCAGTTCTGCCGCTTCGTGAAGAAGAACGAGATGTTCCGCTCGATCAAGGTCGTCTTCTGCTCGGGCGAGGACAAGCAGAAGGTCGAGAAGCTCGTGACCGAGTGCGGCGCCGACGGCTACCTCCTGAAGGACGAGCTCCTCGGGAAGTGGATCGTCGACAACGCCCGCTGACCCGGGCCCCGGCTCCGGCTCACTCGCCGGGCGTCCCCTCCCCCTCGGCGCAGGCCAGGTTCTCCGCGACGTCCGGCCCGTCCACGTCGACGCGGACCGCCGCCGCGGGGCAGAGCGGCGCCGCCCCGCCCGCGCCGAACGTGGAGGCGACCGCGCCGGAGGGATCGAGGAGCAGGAGCTCCGGCGGCCGCTCGTTGGCGATCCCGCCGAGGAGCGCGGTCGCTCCGCAGGCGAGCACGGGCGTCCCGGGGGGCAGCGCGTACCGCCCGTCGTACGCGCCACCCGCGACGAGCGCGATCGCGCCCGGCGGGAGCGCGTCCTCGAGCCGCGCGCTCACCACGCACGAGGACAGCGCCCCGGTCGCCGAGCGCTTCGCGAGGCGCCAGCCGAGGAGATCGAGCACGCCCTCCCCGCGGTTCGCGATCTCCACGTACTCGCCGCCCGCCTCGGGCGTCGCCGCGTCCGCCCTCACCTCGGTGACGACCGGCCGCGGCGGCGGACCGGCCGCGCGCGCCGTCTCGAAGGCCCCCACGGACGGCCGGCGGCGGCCCTCGACGTCCAGCACCGGCCGTCCGTCCGCGGCGTGCACGCGCGACGACAGCACGAGCACGTAAGGGGCGAGCGCGCGCAGCGGCGCGCCGGGCGTGAGCATCGCCCGACGCCCTCCGTCGGCGAGCGCGACCGCCGCCGGGACGCGCGAGGCGAGCGCCGCGGCGCCCGCGTCCGACTCGACGGCCTCGAGCGCCTCGCGCAGGTCGGCTGCGGGGACGAGCGCGAGCCGTTCGCCGTCGAGGATGCCCTCGGGCGCGATGGGCGCGGTGAAGCGGATCTCCGCCACGACCGCCTCCGGGGCGACGCCCGGGCCCTCGGGCGCGACGCTCTCCACGCGCACGAACGGGGCGGGCTCGGGGAGGCCGCAGGCGGCGGCGAGCAGCAGGATGGCGGCGCGCCTCACGGCCGCCCCCGCACGCCGCGGGCGCCGGCGATCGCCGCGAGCTCGGCGCCGAGGCGATCGATCTCGAGCTCGGCCTGCGCGCGCGCGAGCGCGCTGCCGGGCGGGTCGAGGAGCAGCGAGAGCCGGAGGCGCTGCCGCTCGTAGTAGAGGGTGGTGGCGCGCTTCACCGCCTCCGCCCGGGCGCGGGCGCGGGCCGTCGCCTCCGCGGCAGCGGCGACCTCGCCCGTCGCGGCGACGAGGCCGCCCAGGTCCCACGTCGCGCGGAGCGTGACGGCGAAGCCCGGCGCGAGCCGCAGGTAGTCCACCTCGCCCGAGCCCTGCAGGCCGACGACGCGGTGACTGCGCTCGTCGCGCTGGTACTCGGCGGTCAGGCGCGGCAGCAGCGCGGCGAGGCGTGCACGCCGGGCGAAGCCCACGGCGCCGGGCGCCTCGGAGTCCGCCGCCTGCGCGGCGGCGGCCTGCACCTCCGCGATGGCGGGCTCTCCCGAGGAGAGGACCGCGAGCGCCCGGAGCGCCTCGGCGTCGGCCGCGGCCGCAGCGTCGGCGGGGCCCGCGCGCGCGGGCGCGGGATCGAGGGTGGAGGGGGCACGCGGGGTTGCCGCGACGAGCGCGGCGGCGACGGCGAGGGAGATCGGGGTCATGCGGTGCGCCCGAGCAGGGTCCGCGCCGGGGCATCTCAGCGTGATCCTGGGCTGTTTGCGTCCGCAGCACGTCCGCGCTCCGTCCGACGGTCTCCCGCGCGCCCGCCGCCCCCCATGCCGCGGCGGAGCGCCCCGGGCTCCCCCTACCCGGGGCTCGGGACACCCCGAGCCCGGGTCCTCCGGCTGTCGCACGTGGGCGAGACGTCGCGCCCCGTTCACGGTACGTCGATATCGTGCGCTCGGCTCGGCGGCGCGCGCGCAGGCGGGCGCGGATCCTCGGGAAAAGGGCTGGCCAGCGCGGCGGGCCCTGGGCGGCGCCGGTGGCGAGCGCGTACGCGTCGCACCCACCCTGCGCAGTGGTGCCGCGCTTGCACCTCGGCGGGTGCTCGCAGCTCCGAGGAGGCCGCCGTGATGGACCGGAAGAAGATCCTGCTCGTCGACGACTCGTCCACGGTGCTCCTCATGGAGCGGATGATCCTGTCGAAGGACGCCTACGACGTCGTCACCGCCAAGGACGGCGCGGAGGGCGTGGAGAAGGCGATCTCGGAGCGCCCGGACCTCATCCTGATGGACGTGGTGATGCCGCGCATGGACGGCTTCGAGGCCTGCCGGAAGCTGCGCCAGCAGCCCGACACGCGCGAGATCCCGGTCATCATGGTCACGACGCGCGGCGAGCTCGCGAGCGTCGAGTCCGGCTACGCGAGCGGCTGCAACGACTACGTCACGAAGCCCATCAACGGCCTCGAGCTGCTCGCCAAGGTGCGCAGCTGCCTCGGGCAGTAGCGAGCGACGCCATGGCCGATCCGCGCGACCGGACCCCTCCCCCGCCGCCCGCCGCCGCGGGCCAGGACCTCCAGAAGATGAGCGAGCGCCTGCGCGAGGTGATCACCTCGCTCCGCTCCGAGCAGCAGCGGCTCGCCTCCGAGGCGACGACGCCCGTGCCCGGTCGGGGTGCGCCCTCCGACCCGGGCGAGCACGAGCGGCGGCGGCTCACGAGCGAGCTCGCGCTGGCGCACGAGGCCATCGCGCACGCGAACGCGGAGCGCGACCGGCTCCGCGCACGGGTGGAGGAGCTCGAGGCCGAGCAGCGGAGGCTCTCCGACGACTACGTCGCCGCGCAGGAGCGCACCACCGAGCTCGCGCAGCTCTTCGTCGCGCTGGAGCGGCTGCACGGCGGCCGCTCGCGCGCGGACGTCGTCGCCGCGGTGCAGGAGATCGTCATCAACGTGGTGGGGTCGGAGGAGCTCGCGCTCTTCGAGCGGCGCGGCGACTCGCTCGATCTGCTGAAGGCGTTCGGGGTGGACCCCGGGCCGATCCACACCGTCGCGGTCGGCGAGGGGATCATCGGCCGGGCCGCTTCGTCCGGCGCCACGTGGATCGCGGGCCGCGATCCCGCCCCCGAGCCCTGCGATCCGGAGCTCTCCGCCTGCATCCCGCTGCGCGCCGGGGACGCGACCGTCGGCGCGCTCGCCATCTGGCGGCTCCTCGGCCACAAGCCGATCCTCGACGAGCAGGACCACGCCGTGTTCGACCTCCTCTCCACGCACGCCGGGCTCGCGCTCGCGCTGCGCGCCTGAGGCCGCGAGGCGCGTGACCGCTCGCACCGCCACCCTCCCCGAGCGGCCGAACGCCGCCGCGCCCGACCTCGCCGGCCGCGCCCAGGTCTACCTGCACGCCGGCCAGCTCGCGACCGCCGCCACGCGCACGGCCATCACCACCGTGCTCGGCTCGTGCGTGGCGGTGTGCCTGCACGATCCCGCGAGCGGGGTCGGCGGCATGAACCACTTCCTCCTGCCGCACCCGGTGGGGCGCGAGCGCTCGGTCCGCTTCGGCAACGTCGCGGTGCCCGAGCTCGTGGACGCGGTCGTCCGGGCCGGGGCGGCGCGCGCCGCGCTCGTCGCGAAGGTGTTCGGCGGCGCGAGCGTCATCGGCGCGTTCCGCGGCTCCCGCAACCTCGGCGAGGAGAACGTCGAGCTCGCCCTGCGCCTCCTCGGGGAGGCCCGCATCCCGGTGCTCGACCAGGACGTCGGCGGCGCGCGGGGTCGCAAGCTGATCTTCTTCGCGGACGAGGGCACCGCCTGGGTGCGGCAGCTGTGAACGGCGGAGGCGACATGGACGAACTCGGCATCGATCGCGAGCTGCTCGTGCAGACGTTCCTCGCGGAGGCGGAGGAGACGTTCGGGCGCATGGAGCAGGCGCTCGTCGCCCTCGAGGCACGGCCCGGCGACGAGGCCATCCTGCACGCGCTCTTCCGGGACGCGCACACCGTGAAGGGCGGGGCCGCGCTCGTCGGCTTCGACGGCGTCCGCGAGCTCGCGCACGACCTCGAGGACGTGCTCGAGCGGCTCCGAGGGCGGAGCCTCGGCGTCACCGACGCGCTCGTCACGCTCCTCCTCCGCTCCGTCGACGTGCTCCGCGGGTCGGTCGCGGCGGCCGCCGCGGGCGCGCGGGAGGAGCCCGCCGCCGCGCTCGCGTTCCGGCGCCGACTCGCCGCCGCCGCGCAGGCCGCCGGGTCCGCCCCCGGCGCGGGCGAGCCC
>NZ_JALCZB010000027.1:0-53184 GCF_022690745.1 Anaeromyxobacter sp. SG64
CGGGCTGAGCGCGGCCGAGCGCGCGCGGCGAGGCCGCCGCCCGGCCGGGCGCGGCGCGGGCGGGCACTCGCCCCGCGACTCCGCGATCGGGCCTCGGCGGAGAGCGTCGGACGAGGCGCACCCCCCACGGTGGGCCTGCCCCTCACGGACTCGTGGGCGCACGGATGGTGAATGGGTACCCTGCGTGAAAGCGGGGGCCGGCGATGCGCGCGACGGGGGTGGTGGTGGTGGCGGCCGTGCTGGCGGCCGGCTGCTTCTCGCGTGGCGAAGCGGGCCGATCGAGCGCGGAACCGCCGGCGGGAGGGGAACCGCCCGCGAGCGGGCCGCCGCCGGACCCGCGCCAACCCTCCGGGCCGATCCCCCCGGACGTCGAGGTCCCCGCGTCGCTGCTGCCGGTCGAGGCAGGCGTCGCGACCTCGGACCGCCCGTGCGCGGGGGGCTGGTGCTGGTGGAACTTCCCGCGCGGCGCGCCCGTCCGGAGCATGTGGGGCAGCGGCCCGAGCGACGTGTGGGCGACGACCACGCTCGGCGGGATGCTCCACTGGGACGGCGCGGCGTGGTCCGCGGAGTGGCTCGGCGTCGCGCGCGAGCCGGGCGGGATCCCGCTGTACGTCGGCTTCGACCTGAGGGACGTGTGGGGCAAGAGCGCGACGGAGGCGTGGACGGCCGATCCGCTCACGCTCCTCCGATGGGACGGAACGCGCTGGACGCGTCAGGCCCGCGGCGAGGTGTTCACCCAGGGTTCCATCTCCTCTTCGGACGGGGTGGCGTGGACCGGCACGTGGAGCTGCGGCTTCCAGCGGTTCGACGGCACCGTCGCGGAGACGTTCGCGTGCCCGGAAGGCTACGCCGGCGACGTGTACGGCGTCTGGGCGGCGGGGATCGACGACGTGTTCGGCGTCACGTTGCCGTGGGAAGGCTTGCGGGCGGGCGTGAACACGCGGGCGGTCGCCGTCGTGCGGCGTCGCGGCGGCAGCTGGTCCGAGTGGCGCCTGGGCGGAGGCCTCGTCCGCCTGCCCGATGGGCTGGGCTCGATCTCGGGCTCGGCGCCGGACGACGTGTGGGCGAGCGCGCTGTCTCCTCCGCAGGCCGGTTCGCGGGCCCGGGAGCCGTTCCGCTCGACCGAGCCCACCGTCTGGAGGTTCGACGGGGCCGAGTGGTGGCCGCAGGACGCGTCGATCTCGGGCCCCGTGTTCGTCGCGACGCGCGGCGACGTCTGGGTCGGCGAGCACCACCTCGCGGACGGCGCCTGGAGCGAGGTCGCGGACGCGCCGGACCGCGTCCTCTGGGCGGCGGGGGCGCACGACGTGTGGGGCATGCGCACGGACGACGTGTCCGGCGCGCTCTACCACTGGAATGGCGAGCGCTGGACGCCTCGCGCTCACCTCGGAGGCGAGCTGCGGGTCATCGACCGGAACCTGGCGCCCGCCGACGAGGCGTGGGTGCTCGCGCCGACGGAGGACGGCGGCGCGGAGCTCGTGAGCTGGGACGGGGCAACCTGGGTCCGCGTCTCCGGCTCGCGGCTCCCCGCCTCGGAGGTGGGGCTCCTCTACACGGCCACGTACGGCTCGAGCGCGAGCGACGTCTGGCTCGCCCACCGCGACGGCTATCTCCATTGGGACGGCGTGCGCTGGACGCCGACCCGTGTCGACCGGAGCGCGGCCTCGGCCTGGGACCCGCGGTACCGCGCGTTGCGGGAGAAGCTCACCGGCACCGGCGCGACCGACGCCTGGGCGTCGAACGAGGCGGGCGTCTTCCACTGGGACGGCGAGCGGTGGACGGGCCGCGGCTCGCCGGGCGAGGTGCACGCGATCTGGACGCCGCGCCCGGGGCTGCTGTTCGCGCTGGGGTTCGAGGTCACGCCGATCCAGGGCGACCCGCCGTACGAGGCGGTGCTGCAGCAGGTCATCTGGCGCTGGTCGGACGGCGGCTGGAGCGAGGAGCTCCGCGGAGCGACCGAGTGCCGCGCGCTCACGGCCCGCGATTCGTCCTGGGAGCGCGGCGCGATGTGGGGCGCGACGCCGCACGATGCCTGGGCGTTGATCGGGGAGGTCGCCTACCGCTGGGACGGCAGCCGCTGGGCGGGGACCGCCGGCCCCACCTACCCGGTGCGCTGCATCTTCGGGACCGGCGCGGACGACGTCTGGGCCGTCCCGACGTCGCGCTGGAACCACGATCCCATGAATCGATTCCGCTGGGACGGGCGAACGTGGGAGCGCGCCGAGATGCCCGTGGGCCTCATGTGCGGGTCCGGCGCGTGGGTGTCGCACCACGGCGGCCTCTGGCGGCGCGCGCCCTGAGCGCGAGGCCGGCGGACCTCGTCAGGCGAGCGCGCCGGAAGCCTCCGCGGGGTCGAGCAGCCCGAGCGCCCGCATGCGCCGCCACAGCGTGCTGCGGGAGAGGCCGAGCGCCTTGGCGGTGTCCGCGCGGTTCCAGCGGTGGGCGTCGAGCGTCGCCTGCAGGGTGGCGCGCTCGTCGTGCGGGACGGCGCGGCGCCCGGCGATCGCGAGGAGGGCCGCCGGGGTCGAGGAGGGGGCGAGGGCGGGCGCGGGCGCGACGAGCGGCTCCGCGCGCGCCGCCGCGGCCGCGCCGACCTCCGGCGGCAGGTCCTCGGGCTGGAGCGTCTGCCCCTTGCACACGGTGGCGGCGTACTCGAGCGCGTTCTCGAGCTCGCGCACGTTGCCGGGCCAGTCGTGGGAGAGGAGGGCGCGGAGCGCGTCGGGCGAGAAGTGCAGCGCCCGCGCCGTCCGAGCGCCCACGCGCCCGAGGAGGACCCGCGCGATGGGCTCGATGTCCTCGCGCCGCGCGCGCAGGGGCGGGAGCTCCACCGGGAACACCCGCAGCCGGTAGTAGAGGTCCTCGCGGAAGGTGCCGGCGGCGACGGCGCGGCGGAGATCGCGGTGGGTCGCGGCGATGATCCGGGCGTTCGTCCTGCGCACCTTGTCGTCGCCGACGCGCTCGTAGGTGTGCTCCTGCAGGACGCGCAGGAGCTTCACCTGCACGGCGAGCGGCAGGTCGCCGATCTCGTCGAGGAAGAGCGTCCCGCCCTCGGCCGACTCGAACCGCCCGGTCCGGTCGCGGATCGCGCCGGTGAAGGCGCCGCGCACGTGCCCGAAGAGCTCGCTCTCGAGCAGCTCGGCGGGGAGGGCCGCGGCGTTCACCGCGATGAACGGGCCGTTCCGGCGCGGCGAGTGCGCGTGGATGATGCGCGCCATCACCTCCTTGCCCGTCCCGCTCTCCCCGGTGACGAGCACGGTCGACTCGCTGTGCTGCAGCGTCTCGATGAGGCGGAACACCCGCGTCATGGCCTGCGAGCGGCACATCACGCCGAAGCCGGCGACGGGCGCGCAGACGTCCGGCGACTCGTCGTCGGCGGGACGGAGGATGACGAGGTAGGCGGCGGAGGGATCGCAGACGCCGTGCGGGTCGTGCTGCAGGGGCGCGGCGGTGACCGAGAGCAGCCGCGGGCCGCGCTCGCACTGGAGGTAGGCGCGCCACCCCTCGCGACGCTCGCCCGCGACGAGCGCCTGACGGAGGGGTCCCTCAGGCCCGAACAGCTCGCTGCCGAGCACCGTCTCGACCGGCGCACCCGTGATCCGCGCGGCGGCCCCCGGCCCGAGCAGCGACTCCACGCGCTCGGAGGCGTGGCGGATCCGGAACTGTCCGTCGAGCGCCATGCAGATGCGGCCGATCGAGCCGAACGCGGCGTTCACGGCGGCGAAGGCGACGTCGCGGTTGCTCGTGGGGTGCTGGGCCTGTTCCATCGGACTCTCCCTCGTCGCACACCCTGACACACCGCGTTTCGCCGTGAAACGCGGTGTGTCGTCGCACCTGAAACGCAGAGTCGCGTGCTCGAGCCAAGTCCGCGATTCGACGTGACTCCCGAACGGGCACGCGGCGCGCAATGCCCGCCTGCGACGAGAGTTGCGCCACGCAGCGAACCGCCTGGCGACGGACCGCGCGCCGGCTCGCCCGGCGTGCCACGAGAGAGGAAGAGGCCATGACGATGAAGAGGCTCACCGTGCTCCTCGCCGCGATCTCGACGATCGCGCCGGCGGCGGCGCACGCGACGAACGGCATGCGGATGATCGGCTTCGGCGCCGTGCAGGACGCCATGGGCGGCGTGGGCGTGGGCGCGACCCTCGACGGCGCCTCGCTCCTCACCAACCCGGCGGGCATCGCCGACCTGGGGCGGTGCTTCGAGCTCGGCGGCTCGTACTTCAAGCCGTCGGTCAGCTACAGCGCGACGGGGAGCATGCCCGCGATGTTCGTCGCGAACGACGGCGCGTCCCTCGACTCGGACCGCGGCGCCTCGCCGATCCCGGTCATCGCCTACGTCCAGCCGGTGACCGACCGGATCTCCGCCGGCCTCGGCGTGTTCGGCGTCGCCGGCATGGGCGTCGACTACGCGACGAACCTCTACTACGGGCCGACCCTCACCTCCTACATGCAGGGCCGCTTCACGCCCGGCGCGTCCTACCGGGTGAGCGATCGCCTCACCCTCGGCGTCACCGCGAACGTCATGGTGGCGCAGATGAAGTACGACGTCGCCTCCGGCGCTGGCCAGGCGGCGCACGACACCTCCACGGCGGTGGGCGGCGGCGCCACCTTCGGCGTCAAGTTCACGCCGGTGAAGCGCGTCACCCTGGGCGCCGCGTACGAGACGCGCAGCTGGTTCCAGGACTTCTCGTTCGACGTCCCGGCGCGCCCGAACCCGATGGCGCCGGGTACGACGATCCCGGGCGGCACCGACAAGCTCTCGTTCGACCAGCCGCAGAGCGCCACCCTCGGCGTGGCCGTGACCCCGGTGGACGCCCTCCTCCTCGCGGTGGACGTCCAGTGGATCGACTGGTCGAGCACGATGGGTGACGGGCTCCCGCAGTACACGAGCGACCCGAGCGCCACCGGCGCCATGCCGTTCAACATGGGCTGGAGCGATCAGTGGGTGGTGAAGGTGGGCGCCCAGGTGAAGCCGACCGCGCAGCTCGCGCTCCGCGCCGGCTACAACTACGGCAAGATGCCGCTCGACCCGGACCGCGCGTTCGAGAACATGGCGTTCCCGGCCGTCTCGGAGCACCACCTCACCGCCGGCGTCGGCTACGCGATCGGCCAGAAGCTCAACGTGAACGTGGCCGGCATGTACGCGCTCAACTCGAAGCTCGAGGGCTCGAACGCCGCGCCGCCGCCGCCGATGGGCAACGGCCAGGGCATCGCCGCCTACTCGACCGAGATGTCGCAGCTCGAGATCGACGTCGGCCTCGCCTACCACTTCTAGCGCGGCAAGGCGCGTCAGGATCTCCCTCGAAGGAGCGCCAGCGATGACTCTCACCCGCAGGAAGTTCATCCAGATCGGCGGCGCGGCGGCCGGCGGCGCGGCCCTCGCGTCCGGGCTCACCACGCGCTGGTGGGGCCTCGACGCGGACCGCGTGGAGGATCCCGCCACCGACGGCGACCGCGTGGTCGCCTCGTACTGCGAGCTCTGCTTCTGGGGCTGCGGGGTGAGGGCGCACGTGAAGGACGGGCGGGTGACGAAGGTGGTCGGCAACCCCGACCACCCGCTCTCCCGCGGCATGCTCTGCCCGCGCGGCGCCGGCGCGACCGGCCTCCTCTACGACCCCGATCGCCTGAGGAGGCCGCTCGTCCGCACGCAGAAGCGGGGCGAGGACGTGTTCGAGGAGGTGAGCTGGGACGCGGCGCTGAACCGCGTCGGCGAGGGGCTCCTCGAGGTGAAGCGCCGGCACGGCCCCGAGGCGGTCGCGCTCTTCACGCACGGCTCGGGCGGCACCTGGTTCAAGCACTTCATGAAGGCGTGGGGCTCGCCCAACGTCGGCGCGCCGTCCTACGCGCAGTGCCGCGGGCCGCGCGAGGCGGGCTACCTCCTCACCTTCGGCACGCCGCTCGGCTCGCCGGAGCCGATCGACCTCGCGAACGCCCGGGTCATCACGCTCATCGGCAGCCACCTCGGCGAGAACATGCACAACACCCAGGTGCAGGAGCTCGCCGAGGCGGTCGGGCGCGGCGCCGAGCTCGTGGTGGTCGACCCGCGCTTCTCGGTCGCCGCGAGCAAGGCGCGCTACTGGCTGCCCATCAAGCCCGGCACCGACATCGCGCTCCTCCTCGCCTGGATGAACGTGATGCTGGCGGAGAACGCCTACGACGCCGAGTACCTCGCGAAGCACGCGGTCGGCCTCGAGGAGCTCCGCGCGCACGTGGCGGACAAGACGCCGGAGTGGGCCTATCCCATCACCGGCCTCCGCCCCGAGCTCATCCGCGACAGCGCGCGGCTCATCGCCTCCGCGCGCCCCGCCTCGCTCGTCCACCCCGGCCGCCACACCACCTGGTACGGCGACGACACCCAGCGCGCGCGGGCCATGGCGATCCTCTCCGCGCTGCTCGGCAGCTGGGGCCGGCGCGGCGGCTACGTGAGCCACGCGAAGCTCTCGCTCCCGCCGTACCCGGTGACGGCCGAGCCTCCGCACGGGGGGAAGGGCGCGGCCGACCGGCCGAAGAAGGGCGGCTTCCCGGTCGCCACCGAGGTCATCGCCTCGGGCCTGTGCGACGCGAGCGTGTCGGGCCAGGCGCTCTACGACCTCAAGGCCTGGCTCATCTACGGCTGCAACCTCATGCAGGCGCTGCCCGACCGGCGCCAGACGGTGAAGGCGCTCGAGGGGCTCGACCTCGTCGTGTCGATCGACGTGCTGCCCGCGGAGATCTGCGGGTGGAGCGACGTGGTGCTCCCCGAGGCGACCTACCTCGAGCGCGACGACGACATCGCGGCGCCCGCGTACAAGCGGCCGTTCCTCGCGGTGCGGCAGGAGGTGGTGCCGCCGCTCCACGACTCGAAGCCGGGCTGGTGGATCGCGAAGGAGCTCGCCGGGCGCGTGGGGCTCGCGGAGCACTTCCCCTGGAAGGACGCGCGCGAGTACGTGGACGCGCGGCTCCGCGCGGGCGGCCACGACGTCGCCCGCGCCCGCGAGACGGGCGTCGTGCTCGGCCGCGAGGTCGCGACCTGCGAGGAGGAGGGGCTCGCGGTCGAGGTGCCCCACGAGTCGGGCAAGATCCAGCTGCGCAGCGAGGAGCTCGCGAAGCTCGGCTTCGACCCGCTCCCCCAGTACTACCCGCACGAGGAGCCGCCCCCGGGCCAGTTCCGGCTGCTCATGGGGCGGGCCCCGACGCACACCTTCGGCCGCACGGTGAACAACCGGCTCCTCGCCGAGCCCTACCCGGAGAACGAGGTGTGGGTGAACGCGGACGTCGCGCGCGCGCTGCCCGGGTTCGCGCAGCCGCTCGAGGACGGCGAGCGCGTGTTCCTCGTGAACCAGGACGGCGCGCGCTCCGGGCCGGTGCGCGCGAAGGTGACGCAGCGGATCCGCGGTGACTGCGTGTACCTCGTGCACGGCTGGGGGCAGACCGCGAAGCGGCTCGGCTACGCGTACGGCCGCGGCGCCTCCGACAGCGCGCTCGTCACCCGCTACGCCGTCGACCCCATCATGGGCGGCACCGGCATGAGCGTGAACTTCGTGCGCCTCGAGCGCGCCGAGAGGTCGGCATGAGGAAGCGCTACGCCATGGCGGTCGACACCGCCCGCTGCGTCGGCTGCAACGCCTGCGTCATCGCCTGCAAGACGGAGAACGCGCTGCCGAGCGGCGGGTTCCGCGGCTGGATCGCCGAGGAGACGCACGGCGCGTTCCCGGGGCTCTCCATGGAGATCCGCTCGGAGCGCTGCAACCAGTGCAGCCGCCCCTCCTGCGTCTCCGCCTGCCCGACGGGCGCGAGCCACGTCGCCGACGGTGGGGTGGTGGCCGTGACGCGGTCGAAGTGCACGGGCTGCAAGGCCTGCGTGGCGTCGTGCCCGTACGGCGCGCGCTACGTCCACCCGGAGGGCTTCGTGGACAAGTGCACCTTCTGCCTGCACCGCGTCCGCGAGGGGAACCTCCCCGCCTGCGTGGAGACCTGCCCCACGCGCGCGCTCACCTTCGGCGACCTCGCCGACCCGGCGAGCCGCGTCGCGGAGCTCACCCGCTCGCGCCGCGTGAAGGTGCTCCAGCCCGGGTCGGGCAACGAGCCGAACGTGTTCTTCCTCACGTAGGAGCCCGAGATGCAACGGAACCCCGACAAGTTCTGGAACCCGTACCTCGCCGGCGTGGCCCTCGGCCTCGTGCTCTTCACCTCGTTCCTGGTGATGGGCTCGGGCCTCGGCGCCTCCGGCGCGTCGCTCCGCGCGGGCATCGCCGCGCTCGAGGTCTTCGCGCCCTCGCACGTGGCGAGCACGCCGTCCCTCGCGCGCGCGGAGGCGAGCCCGCACGTGACCTGGCTCGTGTTCGAGATCTTCGGCGCGCTGCTCGGCGGCGTCGTCGCGGCCTACACCTCCGGCCGGCTGCGCGGCGAGGTGCTGAAGGGGCCCCGCATCGGCAACGGCGCGCGGCTCGCGCTCGCGCTCGCGGGCGGCGTGCTCATGGGCGCCGCCGCCAAGATGACGCGCGGCTGCACCTCCGGCCAGGCGCTCTCGGGCGGCGCGCTCCTGTCGGTCGGCGCCTGGGCCTTCATGTTCTCGGTGTTCGGCGGCGGCTACGCGCTCGCCTGGTTCCTGAGGAGGGAGTGGAGATGACGTTCCCCATCCTGCCGCCCTTCGAGCTCGGGCTCGTCGCCGCGGTCCTCATCGGCTTCGGGTTCGGGTTCGTGCTCGAGCGCGCCGGCTTCGGGCGCGCCAACAAGCTCGCCGCCCAGTTCTACGGGGAGGACATGACCGTCTTCAAGGTCATGTTCAGCGCGATCGTGACGGCCATGCTCGGGGTCGTGCTCGCCTCGGCGCTGGGGCTCGCCGACTTCAAGGCGCTCGCGGATCACGCCGTGAGCGGCACCTACCTCGTGCCGATGGTCGCCGGCGGGTTCCTGCTCGGCGCGGGCTTCATCGTCTCCGGCTACTGCCCGGGCACCTCGTTCGTGGCGATGGCCTCCGGCAAGCTCGACGGGCTCATGACCGTGCTCGGCGTCATCGTGGGGCAGGTCCTCTGGGCGGAGCTCGAGTGGCGGCCGGGGTTCGCGACCTTCCACAACGCCGGCGACCTCGGCACCTTCTACCTCTGGGAGCTGTTCCACCTCTCGCCGCGCTCCGGCCCGTACGTCGTCGCCCTCGCCGTCACCGCGATGGCGGTCGGGTGCTTCGTCGGCGCCGAGAAGCTGGAGCGCGTCCTCGCAGGCCGCTCCCATCCCGGCGCGGTCCCGACGCCGGCGGGGCGGCCCGGGCGCTTCGTGTTCGCGGGGCTCGCCGTCGCGGCCGCCCTGGGCCTCGTGGGCCTCGCGGCGCCGACGGTGGCCCGCGAGGGCGGGCGCGCGCCGACCGGCCTCGCGCCGCTCGCGCTGGCCCGCCGCGTGTTCGACGAGCCCTGGAAGCTCCGCATCGTCGATCTGAGGCCGATGGAGGCCTGCTCGGCGAAGCGGATCCCCGGCGCCGAGTGCGTCCCGCAGGACAAGCTCGGCACGCTCGGGCTCGCGGACGCGAGCCCCGGGCGCGACCTCGTGCTCGTCGGGGCCGCCGAGCTCCCCGCCATGCCGGAGGCCGCCGCGGCCTACCCGGGCCGCGTGTACGCCCTCGAGGGCGGCTTTGCGGCGTGGGAGGCGTTCGCGCTCACCCCGCCCGCTCCGCCCGCTCCGGGCGCGCCGGCTTCCGACCTCGAGGCGTACCGGCTGCGCGCCGGGATCCAGGCGGCGATGACCGGAATGAAGGCGGCGCCGCCACCCCCCGTGCCCGCCGCGGCGCCCGGCGGGCCGCGCAAGGCGGGCGGCGGCGGCTGCAGCGGCTAACGAACGGGAGACCACCATGACCGAGCTCGATCTCGCGCGGCACAGCCGGCTCATCGATCCGCAGCTGCACGTCTGGGGCTGGGAGGTCCCCGTCTACCTCTTCCTCGGCGGAATGGCGGCCGGGCTCATGATCGTCACCTCGCTCCTCGCCGCGCGGCGGCCGGAGCGCTCCCCCGCCGCGCGCTGGCTCGCCTTCGCCGCGCCGGTGCTCGTGTCGGTGGGCATGGGCGCCCTGTTCCTCGACCTCGCCCACAAGCTCCACATCGCGCGCTTCTACCTCGCGCTCCGGCCGTCCTCGCCCATGTCGTGGGGCGCGTGGATCCTGGTCGCCGTCTACCCGGTGAGCCTGCTCGTCGCGCTCGGCGGGCTCGACGAGGCGCAGGCCGCGCGGGCTGCGGCGCTCGCCGGCCGCGTCGGCCTGGGCGGCCTCGTCCGGACCGCGCGGGCGTACGCGCTCCGCCGCGCGCCGGCGCTCCTCCGCGCGAACCTGTGGGTGGGCGTCGCGCTCGGCGTGTACACCGGCGTCCTCCTCTCCACGCTCGGCGCGCGCGCCCTGTGGAGCTCCGCCCTGCTCGGCCCGCTCTTCCTCGTCTCGGGCCTCTCCACCGGCGCGGCCTTCCTGCTCCTCTTCGGGCTCGACGCGGACGAGCGGCGGCTCGTCGCGCGCTGGGACCGGGCGGCGATCACCGTCGAGGCGGCGCTCATCGTCCTGTTCCTCGTCGGGCTCTCCACGGGAGGCGCGGCGGGTCACGCCGCCGCGGGGCTCCTGCTGGGCGGCCCGTTCACGGCGCAGTTCTTCGCCCTCGTGGTCTTCGGCGGCCTCGCCGTGCCGCTCCTCATGGAGACGCTCGAGGTGCGCCTGCACCTCGGCGCGACCCGCGTGGCGCCCGCGCTGGTGCTCGCGGGCGGGCTCGCGCTGCGCTGGATCCTGGTCGCGGCGGGCCAGGCCTGAGGGCGCGGGGCGCCGGCGCCGTGCCCGCGCGCCGGCGGCACGCCACCGTCATCCACGCCCGTCCGCGCTCGGCTTCGCCGACGCCTCGGCCGTCGGACCGGCGAGGCGGAACGGGTGCTCGAAGCTCAGGTACAGGAACACGGCGCGCTCCCCGTGGCTCGGCCCGACGCCGAGCGGCACGCTGACGCCCGGGACGATCTGCAGCCCGCTCGCGAAGTCGATCGCGCCGCGCACGCCCGGGTTGACGGTGAACGTCTCCGCGTGATCGTTCGCGCCGGGACGCGCCGTCTCCGAGCGCGTGTAGAGCACCTCCGTCAGCACGTTGAAGCGCGCGTGGGCGAGCCAGATGAGGCTCTGCCCGGCTGAGAACGAGGTGAGCGCACCGTGGCCGCCGTCGGGGGCGAGCGCGGACGGAACGTACGTTCCGCCGAGGTTCACGTGCGTCACGAAGCGCCGCCCGAGCATGGCGCTCAGCGGCAGGTTCACCTGGACGCCGGCGCCACCGAGCCCCAGCCCGCGCCGCTCGTCGCCGGTGGGGACGAGGACCGAGAGGCGCGGCGCCAGCGCGACCTCCGTCTCCCCGCTCCCGATCGCCTGCCAGCGGTAGTTGAGCATGAGGTCGCCGAGCCCGGTGGCGCGGGGGGCCTCGAGGCCGGCGTAGTTGAGCGTGACGCTCGCCTGGTGGGTCTGCCCGAGCACCGGCCACTCCTCGGTGAACGAGTAGAGCCACGCGCCCGTGCCGCCGACGCGGCTGAAGGTGCTGATGTGCTGGATGACGCCCGGCTCCTGGTTGTAGGCCTCCTCGATGAGGAAGCTGTTGTCCTGGATCGGGAGGTCCCCCTCCGCGAGGGCGGCGGCGGGGGCCGAGAGGGCGACGGCGGTGAGCAGGGCGAGGAGGCGGTTCGAGGACATCGGGTGCGTGCTCCGGCGATTCGAGTGGGGTGGGGTCCCGGGGGAGCTTCCTCCCCGGGTCGAGTCGGGCTGCGGGATGGGCGAGGGGGTGCGAGGAGCGGATCAGGTCCCCGTGCCGCCGCCGGCGGAGGCCGACGGCCGCGGTGGGCGCGGCTCCGGGCGGCGGCCGAGCGTCACGAGGGGCGCGGGTGCGCGTGCCCGGGCGCTGCACGCGCCGCCCGACGAGCACCCGTGGCAGGCGCCTCCGCCCCTCCAGAGCGAGCGGTAGAGAAGGTAGAGCGCGCCCGCCATGACGAGCGCGGCGATGACGGCGTCTTCGAGGCCCATGCTCACGCCCCCAGCCCGAGCAGGCGGCCGCCCTGGTAGACGAGGAGCGCCATCCCCCAGGCGAGCGCCGTCTGGTACGCGAAGGCGACGCCGAACCACTTCCAGCCGCCGAACTCCTGGCGCATGGCGATGGCGACCACCACGCACGGCATGTAGAGCAGCACGAACACCATGAAGCCGAGCGCGGTGAGCGGCGTGAACGCGCCGCGCACGGCGTCCTTGAGCGGGGAGGGCGCCTCGTCGGCCTTGTCGATGGAGATGGAGGAGAGCCCCGCGGTGGACACCACGTTCGAGAGCGCCTCGCGCCCGGCGCCCACGAACGAGGTGCCGATCTCGCGCAGGTCCTCGGCGAACGTCGGCGCCTGCTCCTCGTGGGCGGGCTTCGGCGCGTAGATCTCGGACATCGTGCCGACCACGATCTCCTTGGCGATGACGCCGGTGATGAGCGAGGACGCCGCCTCCCAGGTGCCGAAGCCGAGCGGCGCGAGCGCGGGCGCCATCACCTGCCCCGCCTTGCCGAGGTACGAGTCCTTCTTGTGCTCCACGCCCCAGGGCAGGTTGAGCATGAACCAGACGATGACGGACACCGCGAGGATGTAGGTGCCGGCCTTGGTGAGGAAGTGCTTCCCCTTCTCCCAGGTGTGGAGGCACAGGCTGCGCAGCGACGGCATGCGGTAGGGCGGGAGCTCCATGATGAACGCCGGCGCCTCGCCGCGGAACAGCGTCTTCTTGAAGACGACGCCCATGGTGATCGCGAGCGCGATGCCGATGACGTAGAGCGACCAGATGACCGTGCCGGGCCGCTGCGGGAAGAACACCCCGACGAACAGCACGTACACGGGGAGGCGCGCGCCGCAGGACATGAGGGGGATGAGGAGCGCGGTGAGGATGCGGTCGCGCCCGCTCTCCAGCGTGCGGGTGGCGTACACGCCGGGGACGTTGCAGCCGAAGCCGAGGACCATCGGGATGAACGACTTCCCGTGGAGCCCCATCGCGTGCATCGCCTTGTCCATCACGAAGGCGGCGCGGGCCATGTAGCCGGAGCCCTCGAGGAAGGTGATGAAGAACATCATCGCGAAGATGACGGGGACGAAGACGAGCACGAAGCCGACGCCCGCGATGACGCCGTCGTTCACGAGCGACACCGTCCAGCCCGGCGCGCCGATCGCGCCGAGCAGGACCGCCGCCCAGCGCTTGAAGGGGCCGCTCGTCATCGCGTCGATCCAGTCGCCGAAGGGGGCGGAGAGATCGAACGTGAGCTTGAAGACGAGCCACATGGCGGCGAGGAAGATGGGGATCCCGAGGAAGCGGTTCAGGACCACCCGGTCGATCCGCTCGGTGAGCTCGGTCTTCTGGAGGCTCGGCCTCTCGAGCACCTCGCGGGTGAGCCCCGCCGCGAGGCCGTAGCGGGCCTCGGCGACGATCGCCTCCACGTCGTCGCCGTGGGCGGCGACGAGGTGGGCGAGCGGCGCCGCGACGAGGGCGTCGCGCTCGAGGCCGGTCTCCTCGAGGACGCGCGCGTCCCCCTCGACGAGCTTCAGCGCCAGCCAGCGCGCGGGGAGGCGCGCGGTGAGCTCCGGGTGCCGCTCCTCGAGGGCGCGCGCCACGCCCGCGGTCGCGCCGTCGAGGTCGGGGCCGTAGGAGAGCGGGGCGATCGTCCGGACGTGGCTGCGGTCGGCGGTGGCGACGACCGCTCCGAGCAGCTCCTCGAGGCCCTGCTTGCGCGTCGCGGAGGTCGGGACCACGCGGACGCCGAGCCGCGCCTCGATGCCGCGCACGTCGATGCGGTGGCCCTTCGCCTGCGCCTCGTCGTACACGTTGAGCGCCATCACCACCGGGATGCCGAGCTCGAGGAGCTGCACCGTGAGGTACAGGTTCCGCTCGAGGTTCGTCGCGTCCACGACGTTCACGATGACGTCGGGGCGCTCGTGGGCGAGGTAGTCGCGCGCGACGATCTCCTCCTGCGAGTAGGGCGAGAGGGAGTAGGTGCCCGGCAGATCGACGAGCCGGAGGCGCCGCCCCTCGTGCTCGAAGGCGGCCTCCTTCTTCTCCACGGTGACGCCCGGCCAGTTGCCCACGTGCAGGCGGCTGCCGGCGATCGCGTTGATGAGCGTGGACTTGCCGGAGTTGGGGTTGCCGGCGACCGCGATGGTGATCGACCGCGCGGCGCCGGGGTGCTCGGCGGAGACCGGGGAGAGCTTCGGCGCGGCGCTCACGGCGTCACCTCCACCGCGATGCCCTCCGCCTCCTTCTTGCGGAGCGACAGGTGGTAGCTGCGGATCCGCACCTCGATGGGATCGCCGAGCGGGGCGACCTTCTCCACCCGCACCTCCTCGCCGGGGAGGAGCCCCATGTCCATGAGCCGCCGCCGCATCGGGCCGATCGCACCGATCGCCGTGATGCGCCCCTTCTCACCGGGAGAGAGCCTCGCCAGGTTCATTTCCGTCGTCTCCGTCACTTGGTGACCTTGATCTTCATGGCGACGCCGCGATCGACCGCGATGCGCGACTCGTCCACCTTGACGAGCACCGGGCCCGCGCCGTTGCTGAGCATCACGACCCGCTTGCCGATGCGGAGGCCCATCTCCTCCGCGCGCGACTCGCACCCGCCGCGCGCGGCGGTGGCGACGGCGACGATCTCCGCGGACTCCCCGTCGCCGAGGAGGCCGAGGGGCATCCCGGGGCGCGGGGCGGGCGAGCCGTCCGCTGCGGTGCTGCTGGAACGAGGCATGTGGCGGGTTCTCCGACTGCGAGTCACATCGACTGCGTGAGCTGGAAGGTGAAGACCGGCAGGCCACCGCCCTGCGAGACCGGGAAGAGCGCGCCGGCCATGAGCGCGCTGTTCTCGGCGAGCGCGACCTTCACGGTGGGGCCGGCGGAGACCGCGACCTCGCCGGCGGAGACCTCGGAGACCACCTCGGCGAGCGCGCGCCAGCGGGCGCCGAGCGCCACCGCGGCCGACGTGCCGAAGTGCAGGTGCGGCGACCACGCGGTGACGCCGCTCGCGACGCTCGCGCTCGCGCGCAGCGCCATGCGGCCGAGCGCGCGGATGGCGCCGAGCCCGAGGCCGGCCTCCGCCTCGTGGAGGGAGTGCGTCGAGCCGAACAGATCGACCGACGCGGAGAGCCCGGTCCGCGTCGCGCTCGGGGCGCGGAGCAGGAGCTTGAGCGACGCGCCGGGGGTGTCGAGCGCGACGGTGCCCCCCGTGCCGAGCCCCACGTCCGCGGAGAGGCCGACGCGCTCACCCAGCCCCATCGCGAGCTGGACGCGCGGCGAGGCCTGGAGCGCGGTCTCCCCGGTGACGGGATCCGGCTCGCCCTCGGCGAGGGCGAGGGAGAGGTTCAGGTCGCGCCCTGCGGGTGGGAGCGTGTCGCAGAGGAAGAGCGCCTCGGCGACGAGCTCGGGCTCCTCCTGGCCGGGCGCGTCCTCCTGCGAGCGCGCGAGGAGCGGCGCGACGGCGAGGGCGGCGAGGGCGAGGAGGGCGGCGCGGCGGTAGCGGCGGGAGCGCGAAGAGCAGCAGGAGTGCGTGGGGCGCATGTTCGGTCACCTCGGGCCGGCGCCCGCGTGCGGGCTCCGGGGTCGGGGCGCTGGGCTCGAGGTCCTCTGGCCGCCAATCTTGCGAATCATTCTCAATTTCGAAACGGACGATACTCGGTCTCAGCGGGTCCGATCCACGGACTCGCAGTGCGGCTGAGTTGACGACAATCAAGGGAATGGGCCAAGTCCGCCCGGGCTCACGTGATCCTCGCCGCGAGATCGCGCCCCGTGGCCGCACCCCAACGTCGCGCTACCGTGCCCCCGCCGGATGGGCGATCCCGGAGCCCATGGCCCACCGCGTCTGCCCCTGGTGGCTGGGTTATCTGCTGGTGAACCCGCTCCGGCGGCTCGTGCAGAACCCGCTCACGCTCCTGCGCCCGTACGTGGCGGAGGGGATGACGGTGCTCGAGCCGGGGCCGGGCATGGGCTTCTTCACGCTCGACCTCGCGAGGCTCGTCGGGCCCTCCGGCCGCGTCGTGGCGGTGGAGCTCCAGCCGAAGATGCTCGAGGCCCTCCGCCGTCGCGCCGGCCGCGCCGGCCTCGCCGAGCGGCTCGACCTCCGGCTCGCCCACCCCGACACGCTGGGCGTCGAGGATCTCGCGGGCGAGGTCGACGTGGTGGTCGCGTTCGCGATCGTGCACGAGCTGCCGAGCGCGGCGCGCTTCTTCGGGGAGGCCTCCGCGGCGCTCCGGCCCGGCGGCCGGCTGCTCCTCGGGGAGCCGAGCGGGCACGTCTCTACGGCGGAGCTCGAGCGCGAGCTCGTGGCCGCCTCGGACGCAGGGCTCCTCGTCGCCGCGCGTCCGGCCGTGTGGCGGAGCCACGCGGCGGTGCTCGTCAAGGCGTAGCGGTTCCCCGCGCAGAGAGGCCCGCCGGAGGCCGGGCGGCGCCTGCTCGTGCGCCCCTCCGCGGCCGGCGCGGCGCGCTGCGTCGCCGCCCCCACCGGTCCACGAAGCGGGCGCTCCGAGGTGCGATCCGGGGCGCAAAAGCTGCGAGACCCCTTGCCCGGGCGCGCGGTGCTTTGTGACAATCACGCACTTTTTCGTGACGAAGCCCGAGCGCGGTTCGCCGCCAGGCTGACCGGGCGATCGGCACGCTTTGCGCGGGATTCACACAGCGTCGTACAGAGGACCGAGCCCATGGCCACGAAGGCGATCAAACCGATCCTGACCAACCCGCTCGATCCGGTCGAGAAGGTCGAGTTCAACATCCCGGGCGAGATCGCCCGCGAGACCGGCGGCTACGAGGAGGCGATGAGGGAAGGGCACGACCTCGTCCAGCGCCCCATCCGCTCGGTCAGCATCGAGCAGATCGAGAAGCAGCACTTCAAGCGGCGCATGACGGTCTGGGAGCGCATCCGCGTCCTGACGGACAAGGATCCGATCGTCCTCTACCAGAACTGGGGCAAGAACCTCGACGGCGCGTCGCTCGTCACGGCGGTGCTGAACGTCCGGGGCCGCGACGTCGCCTGCTACGGCCACGACTTCACCGTGCGCGCGGGCTCGATGGACGCGACGAACGGCTCGAAGCTCGCGCGCCTCTTCCGGCTCGCCGGCGAGAAGGGCATGCCGCTCATCGGCATGAACGACAGCGCCGGCGCGTACGTGCCGGCCGGCGTGGGCGGGCTCGACGGCTACGCCGAGGCGTTCACCGCGCTGCGCAAGATCAGCGGCGTCGTGCCGTCCATCATGTGCATGTTCGGCTTCAACGCGGGCGGCGGCTCGTACCTGCCGCGCCAGGGCAGCTTCGTCATCCAGCCGAACGACACCTTCTTCGGCCTCACCGGCCCGGGCGTCGTGAAGTCGGTGCTCGGCGAGGACATCACGCCCGAGGAGCTCGGCGGCCCCAAGGTCCACGGCGCCTCCGGCGTCGCCGACCTCACCGTGGCGGACGAGCTCGCCGCGCTCCGCCAGGCGGTGCGCCTGCTCGCCTACCTCCCCGACAACAACGGCGTCTCCGCGCCGTTCCAGCCGACGAGCGACCCGCTCGACCGGAAGACCTGGGAGATCAACACGCTGCTCAAGAAGGCGTTCAACTCGCCGACCGGCTTCAACACGCCGTTCGACGTGTCGATCATCATCCAGCAGGTGTGCGACTACGGCGACTACTTCGAGATCCAGCCGGAGCGCGCGCGGGAGGTCGTCACCGCGTTCGGCCGGCTCGGCGGGAACGTCGTCGGCTTCGTCGCGAACAACAGCGCCGTCGGCTCCGGGCAGATCGACTGCGACACCGCGCTGAAGATCGCGAGGTTCGTGCGGTTCTGCAACATCTACAACATCCCCATCATCTTCATGGAGGACACGACCGGCTTCCTCCCCGGCCGCGAGCAGGAGGCGCGCGGCATCGTGCAGGCGGGCCGCTCGATGCTCGACGCGATCGTCGACGTGCGCACCCCGCGCATCCTGCTCATCCTGCGCAACGCCTTCGGCGGCGCGTACGCGTCCTACAACAACTACCCGACCGGCGCGGACCTCGTGCTCGCGCTGCCGACCACGCGCCTCGCGGTGATGGGGCCGGCGGGCAAGGAGTTCGTCTACAAGGACGAGCTGCGCAAGGTCCGCGGCGCGGCGGCCGAGATGGTGAAGAAGGGCGTCGAGCAGCGCACCGCCGCCGGCATGGAGGGCCCCGCCGCCAAGAAGGACGCGGAGAAGGAGGCGGCGGAGTGGCTGAAGCAGCAGGAGGCCGCGCTCAACCGCCGCTACGAGAAGGAGCTCATGAACCCGAAGGAAGGGCTCGCGCTCGGCTCCATCTCCTCGCTCGTGATGCCCACCGAGCTGCGCAAGGTCCTCGGCGAGAACATGGGCTTCCTGCTCCGGCACTACAAGCCGTCCCCGATGTCCGGCCCGCAGCGCGAGTTCCACTAGGTCCGCGGCTCGACCCGAATCCAAGACTGGAGACTTGAGACCGATGGCTCCGACCGCCGACTACTACAAGACGAACCCCCTCGTTCACCGCGACCGCCGCCTCGGCAAGGCCGGCTCCGCGTGGATCCGCTCCTTCGCCTGCGAGGACCTGAAGCCGCTCATCGTCTGCCGCGGCCCGATCCGCAAGGAGGCGATGGACGTCTTCGAGGAGATGGGGATCCGCCACTACGGCATCCTCCTCTCCGAGAAGGACTCCATCGTCTACGCGAACGCGCTCGCCCCCGAGCTGCGCCAGCTCACCGACACGAGCCGCGTGCACCGGGTCCCCGACTACACCGGCGCGACGAAGGAGGAGCGCGTCGAGCGGATGAACCAGATCGTCCGCATCGCGCACGAGAACGGCTACGACTCGGTGTTCGCCGGCTACGGGTTCATGGCGGAGGACGAGGAGTTCGTCGCGACGCTCGAGCGGGCGGGCCTCAAGTTCATCGGCCCGAACTCGGTGACGCAGGCGCGCGCCGGCAAGAAGGACGAGGCCAAGCGGACCGCGCTGGAGGTGGGCGTCTCCGTGACGCCCGGCGTGAACAACGTCACCGCGCGCACGCTCCTCTCGAAGCACAAGACGCGCAAGGCGCTCCTCGCGCTCGTGGAGGCGGAGGACCTCACCGTCGATCGGAAGCTCCTCAAGGACGAGCAGCTGTCGCTCGAGGAGCTCGCCGACCACGTCCTCATGGCGTCCTACGCCAAGGGGATCGACCTCTACACCATCGACGAGCTCGGCTGGCAGGTGCAGCGCGAGGTCGCCGAGATGTTCAAGAAGCACCCCGGCACGCGCGTGCGCCTCAAGGCCATCGGCGGCGGCGGCGGCAAGGGCCAGCGCATCCTGGGCGGCGCGCTCCTCACCGCGAGGCACGCCGACGCGAAGCTCATCGAGGAGGCGGCCGCCGAGGCCCCCACGCTCGTCCGCGAGGTCCTGAACGAGGTCAAGGCGACCGGCGTCGGCGACAACAAGAACGTCCTCATCGAGCTCAACATCGAGCAGACCCGCCACAACGAGATCCAGCTCCTCGGCAACGGGAAGTGGTGCGTCTCGCTCGGCGGCCGCGACTGCTCCCTGCAGATGCACGAGCAGAAGCTCCTCGAGATCTCCGTCACGCAGGAGGGGCTCGCCGCCGCCATCGAGCGCTCGGAGCGGGCGGGGCGGAAGGACGAGGCCCGCGCGCTCGCGACCGACCTCGAGATCCTGAAGCGGATGGAGGACGACGCGGCCCGCTTCGGCGCCGCGGTCGGGCTCGACTCGGCCTCGACCTTCGAGTGCATCGTCGATCGCGACCGCTACTACTTCATGGAGGTCAACACCCGCATCCAGGTCGAGCACCGGGTGACGGAGCTCTGCTACTCGCTGCGCTTCGCGAACCCGGACGACCCGAGCGACGCGTTCGTGGTCGAGTCGCTCGTCGAGGCGATGGCGCTCCTCGCGCGCCACAAGGAGCGGCTCCCGAAGCCCACGCGGATCCCGCGCTTCGGCGCCGCGGCCGAGGCGCGCCTCAACGCGACCGACGCCTCGCTCTCGCCGCACGCGGGCGGCCTCATCCGCTTCTGGTCGAAGCCCATCGAGGGCGAGATCCGCGACGACCAGGGCATCAGCATGCCGAACCCGGACACCGGCATGTTCATGCGCTACCACGTGGCGGGCGCGTACGACTCCAACATCGCGCTGCTCCTCACGAAGGGCGAGGATCGCCTCGACAGCTACCTCCACCTCGCCAAGGTGCTGCGCAAGACGAGCCTGCGCGGCGTGAACCTCGCCACGAACCTCGAGTTCCACTACGGGCTCGTCAACTGGTTCCTCGGCCAGAACGTGATGGCGAAGCCGACCACCCGCTTCGTCGTGCCGTACCTCACGCTCGTGGGGCTCCTCGCCGAGGAGGGGAGCAAGCTCGACACCGCCTACGCGTTCGCCGAGATGAAGAAGCACTACGCGGCGCAGATCGCGAAGGAGAGCCCCGGCGACCCGTCGGTCACGAAGGCCATGGCGGAGGTGATCGACCGCAAGCTCACCCTGCTCACGCGCGTGATGGATCGGCTGCTCGAGGCGCCGCACCTCCTCGCCGGCTGGCTCAGCCTGAACCGCAAGCACTACCGGCTCGAGCAGGGCAAGGTGTTCTGGATCCGCAACCCGCTCGGCGTGCTCAACGACACGTACGAGTACCTGAACATGGGGTGGGACGCGCGGAAGCCGGCCGCCGAGGTGATCTGGCAGCACGACCACGAGCTGCTCCAGAAGTCGATCCGGTTCTACGTGGCGCTCCGGAAGACGTTCGGCCTCAAGAAGGAGGAGTTCTACAAGCTGAACGAGATCCTGAAGAGCGAGGCCCCGCAGGGCGGCTACGACGCCGAGACCTGGAGCCAGATCCGCGCCGCGCACCTCGGCTACGAGGCCGGCAACGAGCTGCTCGGGCTCCTCTTCACCGCCGCCGAGGCGGTGAAGTTCTTCGACTTCCGCGTGGAGGCGAACCTCGACGTCACGATCCCCGCGTACCTCAACGATCCCGAGCTCCAGGCGCGCATGAAGAAGGTCCTCGTGCCGCCGCCCGCGACGAAGGCCGACGAGCTCGTCGCCCCGTTCGGCGGCATGCTCTACCGCCAGGAGGCGCCCGGGAGGCCGCCCTTCGTCAGCGACGGCGTGCACTTCGACAAGGGGCAGGCGCTCTACATCATCGAGGTCATGAAGATGTTCAACACCGTCCGCGCGCCGTTCTCCGGCACGATCGACCGGGTCCTCATGACGGGGCCGGACGGGACGGTCGTGCAGAAGGGCCAGCCGCTCTTCAAGATCACCCCGGACGAGAAGTTCGTCGCGCAGGATCCCAAGCTCATCGAGCGCGAGCGGCGCGCGCGCACCGCCGAGCAGCTCCAGGCGGTGCTCATGACGCCGTACGAGAAGCTGTACGACGTCGAGCCGCGCGAGGTGGAGCTGGACCTCGTGCGGGCCGGCGACTACGTCCTCGCCGTGTAGCCGGGCGGCCCGCCCGGCCGCCGGACACTCGAGAGCCTCGCCCGGCGGGCGGGGCTCTTCGTTTCTTCTTTGGCGGGGCACCTCGTCCAGACGAGACGGGGCGGCGGCTGCCGGCGCGCGCGGCGCCCGCCGCTCACTGGCGGCGGCGCCCCTCGCCCGCGACGAGCTCGAGGCGACGTGCCTCCGCCGTCCCCGCGGCGCGCGCGCGGCTCTCGGTGCAGAAGCTCGCGAGCAGCTGCCCGTCCACGGTCACGCGCCAGAGGTGCGAGTCGACGCGCTCGATCGCGACGAGGTGCCCGCGAACGGACCGGGTGATGCGCGCGGCGCTCATCGTTCATTGTTAATCGCGCCAGCGGTGAAAAGCCCGCCCACGAGGGGCCGGAGCGCGGCTCGGAGAGACGGGGCTCGGACGTCCCTCCACGAGCGGTCAAGCCGGGTCCGTGCCGGGCGAGCCGGCGCTCGGGGCTTCCCAGCGGAGGGCGCAGGGCGTACAAGAGACGCGCGCCGGCCGGATCGGGCGTAGCGACCGGAAACGAGCGAGCGCCCTCCTCGACGGCAGACCCCAGACCGCGCTCTCCCGCTTTGCGACGCAGGCATCACCGCGTCGGGCGCGTGCGCGCGTCCTCTCGCGACACACGCGCTACAAGCCTTGCGAAAGGACGTCGATGGCCGATCTGAAGGAAGGAATGCTGGTACAGCACGCGTCCCTGGGAGTCGGCAAGGTCGTCGCCCTCGAGGCGAACGCGGTGCACGTCTTCTTCCCCGACAGCGAGAAGCGCTTCGCCGCGAAGCTCCGCCTGCCCGCCGCGAGGGCGCTGCTCTCGACCGACGGCCTGGAGCGGAACTCCTGGCTCGAGGGGCTCTCGTCCTTCGCGCTCGACGCGCAGAGCGGCCGCTACGCGCTCGCCGCGAACTTCCTCACCCACGAGGAGGCGGTCGCCGAGTTCCAGGCGCTCTATCCGCAGGGCTTCGCCGATCCCGCCTACACCGCGAGCGGCAAGCGCGAGCGGGCGGCGCGGTGGCGCGCGGCGAGCGCCGCGTGGAAGGAGACGTTCCCGAGCGGCGAGGGCGCGCGGCTGGCCGACGAGGGCGAGGTGGGCGAGCTCGTGAAGCGGATCTCCCGCTCCGCTCCGCTCGCGGCGCTGTTCGACCCGGTGCTCGAGGAGGACGGCCTCGCCGAGGTGTTCGAGGACGAGGCCGCCGCTCGCACCTTCTTCGACGCGCTGTTCGGCCTGCTCTCCGTCCCGGTCCCGGCCCGCGCCCGCTTCGACAAGCTCTTCGCGGCCGCCGCGGGGCTCGCCGTGGCGCCCGCCTCGAGCTGGGCGCTGGCCACGGCGCTCCCGCTCCTCGCCGACCCCGGCCGCCACGTCGTCATCTGGCCCAAGTCGACCCGCGCCGCCGCGGAGCGGCTCGGCTGCGACCTCCGCTACGACCCCGCGCCCAACTGGGCGACCTACTCCGCCGTGCGGGCGTTCGCGACGCAGCTCCGGGAGCGCCTCGCTCCGCTCGGCGCCCAGGACTTCGTGGACGTCGAGGTCTTTCTGAACGTCGTCGCCACGGCTCGCCGCCCGCAGCCCGCGGCGGTCGACGGCGCGACCACTCGCTCGAGGAGGACGCGGTGAACGACGGGTTCAAGGATCTCAAGGGCCGCATCCGCAAGCTCGAGGAGCAGCTCGTCGCACGCGGCCACGTCGACGTCGACTTCGCGCAGGCGGTGAGCCGGGTCCGGCGCGCGGTGCGCCACGGCGATCGCTCGCGGGAGCCGAGCCCGGAGCTGCGCGGGCTGCTCGAGCGCGCGGAGACCCTCGCTCGCAAGAGCACCTGAGCCGCTCCGGCGTCCTCCGCCGCCGCGCCGGGCATGGTCCCGGCAGCGGCGGTCTCCGTCCGATCCGGGAGGCGGCACGCCCCGCGAGGCGCGGCGAGCGCTCCCTCCTCGGCGCGGCGAGCGGCGGCTCGATGCCTGCAGAGCCGGGCACGGGGCGCTACAAGCTTCCAAGGTGTGACCGTCGCTCGGAGCCGTGGCTCCCTCCCCGGCCGCGCCCAAGGGAGACGAGATGGAGCACCCGGAGAAGGCCAGGCTCATCCACCATTACGACCGGGAGCGGGCCGGCATCCTCTGCGGCATCGAGGACCGGACCGCCCACTGGACCACGCGCAGGACCGTCAACTGCCCGCGCTGCAGCGAGATGCTGCGGGCGCGCGAGCAGCGGCCGTCCGCGCCGGAGGCGACGCACGCCGCAGACGCGGGCTGAGCCTGCACGAGCGGCCGCCGGCGCCTGCGAGCGCGCTCACTCCTCGCCCGCACGCCAGCGGCGCTCGAGCTCGACGTAGCTCGGCGGGAACGCCGGCTGCGCCCGCAGCGCGAACGAGGGGATGGGGTAGCGGATGCCGCCCCGGCCCGTCCCCTCCAGGCCGGCGACGATCGCGTCCGCCATCCCGAACGGGAAGGTGAACGCCAGCTCGTCGTCCGCGGCGAGGCCGAACAGCCGATCGCCGTAGCACGGCAGGATGAGCTGCGGCTCCTTCGTCTGGCGCGTCCGGATGACGATGTCGGCGCAGTCGCCGCGCCCGGTGAACTCCGCCTTGAAGCTGCCGCCCCGCTCGTAGAGCGCGGCGTTCACGAGCCGGAGCACCTGGGCCGAGTTTCCGTAGACCACCACCGTCTCGGGCTCGAAGGTCGATCGCTCGAGGGGGCCGACCACGACGCCGGAGATCTCGTCGCGGGCGAGGCGCGGCAGCGCCGACTCGAACGCCGCGCCGGCCTCCTGGCACGACGCGTACATCCCCTCGGCGAGCGCGCCGCGCTCGTAGTACGGGATGCGATCCTCGAACCCGAACGCCGCCTTGGCGATGGGGCAGGCGAGATCCTCGCCCGTGAACGCGATCGTCCAGCCGTAGCGGCGCGCGAGCGCGACGCACTGGCAGATCGCGACCTGCGCGCCGAGGTCCTTCGACGGCCGCTTCGCCTTCGCGGGGACGGGCTCGCCGGGCGCGAGCGGGCGGATCGCGACCGGGAAGGTGGCGACGCGGAGGTGCTTCTCGAGGTGCTTCGCGAGCGTGGGGGCGTCCATGAGGGGCTCCTCGGTCATGCGGGGCGCCCCACGATGCCACGCTCCGGGGGTGCTGCTCGACGCTCCGCGGGGGACGAGCGGACCGCCTGGCCTCTGCGAGCCCCGCCGCCGCACGTTACAACCCCTGGCAGGCGGGCCCGGTGCAGGGGCGGCTGGTCCCTCACCCGGCCCGCGGTTTCGACGGACGGAGACGCAATGGAGCAGCACGCGCAGAAGAAGATCGTCCACTACTACGACCGCGAACTGCAGCGGATCCTGTGCGGTGTCGTGGACCCAGGCGCCCACTGGACCATTCGCAGCCGGGTGAACTGCGAGCTCTGCAGCACGCTCCTCCGCGAGCGCCGGCTGCCGGTCGCCGCCCCCGAGGCTGCCGTCGCGGCGGACGCCTGAGCGAGCGCGCCCGAGGCGGCGCGCGGTGCGCCCGCCGCGGGCGCGTCCGCGCGCGCCTCAGGAGGCGATGCGCGAGCGCACCGTCAGCACGGGGATGGGCGAGAGGCGCACGACGCGCTCGGCGACGCTCCCCATGAACGCGTGCGCGAAGCCGCGCCGCCCGTGGGTGCCCAGCACGACGAGGTCCGCGCCCGCCTCCGCGGCGGCCGCGAGGATCTGCTCCCACGGCGCGCCCACCCGCACGGTGCCCTTCACCCCGGGGCACACGTCGCGGATCGACGTGAGCAGCTCCTCGAGCTTGGTCTCCGCGAGATCGGTGATGGGAGTCACGAGGTCGACCGGCGCGGCGAACTCCGTGTAGGTCGGGACCTCGGCGACGTGCGCGACCGTCAGCTGGGCGCCGGCGTCGCGCGCGATCGTGACCGCCATCTCGAGCGCCCGGCCCGAGGCCTCGCTGAAGTCGGTCGCGGCGAGGACGTGCTTGAACGTGGCCATGGCTTCCCTCCGTGCTCCCAGAGCGATCTTCCTCCTGTGCCGCCGGGCGGTGATCGCCGGCGGACCGCGAAAAGAAGGGGCTCCCCTCGCCGCGGTGTCCCGGCCGGGCGTCCCGGCGCCAGACGAGCGGCCGGGGCGGTGAGCGCCCGGCGCGGCGCGATCCTGCGAGGCGAAGGATCATGGAGGAGTGAGCGACGCCGCCTCGCACCCCGTCGACCGGCTGCGCGAGTTCTTCGCGGTGCGCATCTGGGACGTCCGCCCCGCGGAGCTGCCCCGCGCGAAGGCCGCGCTGTTCCGCGCGAGCCGGCTCGGCTACTCGACCCTCCGCGGGTTCCTCGAGAACCGGCTCACCGTCCGCGCCGCCGCGCTCACGTACTACAGCGTGCTCTCGGTGGTGCCGTTCCTCGCGTTCGCCTTCGCGGTGCTGAAGGGCTTCGGCGCCTACCAGGCGTTCGTCGAGGGCTTCGTGAGGCCGTACCTCGCCGACACGTTCGGGCCGAACCCGGCCCTGTTCCAGGCGAGCGAGCGGATCCTCGAGTTCGTCGATCGAACCGACGTGTCGCGCCTCGGCGCGGTGGGGCTCCTCGTCCTCGTCTACACGAGCGTGTCGCTCGTCTCGAGCATCGAGATGGCCCTCAACGACGTGTTCGGCGCCAAGACCACCCGCCCGTTCCTGCGCCAGATCACCGACTACGTGACCCTGCTCGTGACCACGCCGATCCTGGTCTTCGCGGCGGCGACGGTCTCCACCGCGGCGCAGAGCTCGAGCGTGGTCGTGTTCCTGCGCGAGCGGCTCCGCCTCGGTCCCGCGATCGACTTCGCGCTCGGCTTCACCCCGGTGGTGGTGGTCGGCCTCGCGCTGTTTGCGATGTACGTGATCCTGCCCAACGTCCGGGTCCGCCCGCTGTCGGCGCTCCTCGGTGCGCTGCTCGCCGCGATCGGCTGGCAGGGATCGCTCGTCGTGCACGTGCAGCTGCAGATGGGCGTCGCGAAGTACAACGCGCTCTACTCCGTCCTCGGCGCCATCCCGATCTTCCTCGTCTGGACCTACGTCTCGTGGCTCATCGTGCTCGTCGGCGCGGAGGTCGCGGCGAGCCACCAGAACGAGCAGGTCGTGCGCGAGCGGCTCCGCGGCCACCGGGCGGACCAGGCGCTGAAGGAGACGCTCGCGGTCGCCGCCGCCGCGCAGCTCACGCGCGACTACCTCGCGGGCGGGACGCGACGGACGCCCGTCGAGCTCGCCCAGCTCCTCGAGGTCCCGCCGGCGGAGGTCGAGGAGATCCTCGAGGCGCTCGCGCGGGCCGGGCTCCTCGTCCGCGCCGTCTCCAGCCACGGCGTCGGCTACGTCCCCGGGCGCGACGTGGACGCCATCCGCGCGAGCGACCTGCGGGAGGCGCTCCGCCGCGAGCCGGGCGTGGACGACGTGCGCGCCGCGGTCCTGCGGCGGCTCGGGCCGGAGCTGCAGCGGCTCCTCCACGCGACCGAGGAGGAGCGCCGCTCCTCTCCGCACAACGCGACGCTGCGCGAGCTCGCCGCCCTCGCGCGCGACTCCGCGCCGGGCCCGGGCGGCGCGCGCGGAGCGGGGGGCGGGCGGGCGGGGGATCGCCCCGAGGTGCTCGACGGGAAGGCGCCGGACTCGCCTGGATAGCCGTGGCCACGGCGAGCGCCCGAGCTCCCGGGGCCGGGCGCGCCGGCACGTCCCATGCTTTGCAGACCGCCAGGAGGAGCTCATGGCCAGGCGGGCGACCGAGTGGACGACGCTGCGGATCCGATGCTGCCGATGCGGGCGCGTCGATCGCTTCGTGGTCCCGGCAGCGGCGGCGTTCTCGCTGGCGGACCGGCTGATGCTCGCGCCGTGCGCGGGGACCCTCGGGCGCCAGGCGCCGTGCAACAGCCGGGATCGCCGCCTCGACGTCCGGCCCGCGGCGGCGGCCGAGCGCCACGGGGCTGCCGCCATTCCGGGCTGAGGCTGCTCACCGCAGCGGCAAGTCGCGCAGGATCCGCACACTGGATCGCGCTCACCTGGGGTGCATGCGCCCCGAGTGGGCCCGCGGTCGAGGTGCTTACGCCTCGGACGGTCGCACCCCATCGCGCGACCGCATCCGGACGACCCTAATACTGTTGCGTGATCGGCGGGAGGAACGAATCCTACACCCCTCGCCACAGGCGGGAGCTTCACTCTCGGGCGACGCGCCCCACGGCGCGCTGCGAGGCGGAATGGCGGGACTGCGCGAGGAGATCGACTCGTCGGAAGATCCGGCGCCACGGGGGACGCCGTGACCGGCCGTGCGCTCGTGACCGGCGCGTCGGGCTTCGTCGGGGCGAACGTGGCGCGGCTCCTCCTCGAGCGCGGCGCGGAGGTGCGCGTCCTCGTGCGGCCCGGATCGCCGCGCGCGAACCTCGACGGCCTCCCCGTCGAGATCGCCGTGGGCGACCTGCGCGACCGCGAGGCGGTGCGACGGGCGGTGCGAGGCTGCCGCCGCGTGTTCCACGTCGCGGCGGACTACCGGTTCTGGGCGCGCGACCCGCGCGAGCTGTATGCCTCCAACGTGGACGGCACCGTGCACGTCATGGACGCGTGCCTCGCCGAGGGGGTGGAGCGCGTCGTCCACACCTCCACGGTCGGGACGGTCGGGCTCTCAGCGCTCCCCACGCCCTGCGACGAGACGACGCCGCTCGCGCCCGGCCAGCTCACCAGCCACTACAAGCGCTCGAAGCTCGCCGGGGAGCGGGCCGCGCTCTCCTACGTCGCGCGCGGCCTCGCGGTCGTGGTGGTGAACCCGTCCGCCCCGGTGGGCGCGTGGGACGTGAAGCCGACCCCGACCGGGCGGATCCTGGTGGACTTCGCGCGCGGCCGGCTCCCGGCCTTCGTGGACACGGGGCTCAACGTGGTGCACGCGCGCGACGTCGCCGAGGGCCACCTGCTCGCCGCGGAGCGCGGGCGCGTCGGCGAGCGCTACATCCTCGGCCACCGGAACATGACGCTCGCCGAGATCCTCGCCGAGGTCGGCGCGATCCTCGGACGTCCGGCCCCGCGCGTGCGGCTCCCCTACCTCGCCGCCCTCGCGGTCGGCGCGCTCGACACGGCGGTGTCGCGCCTCGTCACCCACCGGCCGCCCTCGGTCGCGCTCGAGGCGGTGCGCATGGCCCGCCGGCGCATGTTCTTCGACGCCGCCAAGGCGGTGCGGGAGCTCGGGCTGCCCCAGACGCCGGTGCGGATCGCCTTCGAGGATGCGCTCACGTGGTTCGGGGAGCGGGGCTACTTTCCGCGCCCCGGAGAGGGGAAGGCGGCATGGGCATCCCGCTGAAGCAGGCGGTGGCGGTGGGCCGGTACATCGTGGCCCAGAAGCTGCGCGGGCGGGCGCGCTACCCGCTCGTGCTGATGCTGGAGCCGCTCTTCCGCTGCAACCTCGAGTGCGCCGGCTGCGGGAAGATCCAGCACCCGGAGGCCGTGCTGCGGAGCTCGCTCACGCCCGAGCAGTGCTGGGCGGCCTCCGACGAGTGCGGAGCACCCGTCGTGAGCATCGCCGGCGGCGAGCCGCTCCTCCACCCCGAGATCGCCCGCATCGCGCGCGGGCTCGTGGAGCGCGGCCGGTTCGTCTACCTGTGCACGAACGCCATCCTGCTCGAGAAGAAGCTCGCGCTCTTCGAGCCGCACGGGCGGCTGACGTTCAACGTGCACCTCGACGGCGTGGAGGCGCGCCACGACGCGTCGGTGCAGCGCGCCGGCGTCCACCGGGCCGCGGTGGCGGCCATCCGCGCGGCGCGGGCGCGCGGCTTCCGCGTGACGACCAACTCGACCCTCTTCGTCGGCCAGGACCCGGAGGAGGTGCACCGGTTCTTCGACGAGGTGATGGCGCTCGGCGTGGAGGGCATGACGGTCTCTCCCGGCTACGGCTACGAGCGGGCGCCGGACCAGGAGCACTTCCTGCGGCGGGACGAGACGCGCGCGCTGTTCCGCCGCGTGCTCGCGCCCGCGCGCGAGCGCGGCTGGCGCTTCAATCACTCGCCGTTCTACCTCGACTTCCTCGCCGGGCTCCGCGACTACCAGTGCACGCCGTGGGGCAGCCCCAACTACAGCGTCCTCGGCTGGCAGCGCCCCTGCTACCTTTTCTCGGAGGGCGGCCACGCGAAGACCTTCGCCGAGCTCATGGAGACGACGGACTGGGAGAAGTTCGGGGCGGGGCGCCACCCGCGCTGCGCCGACTGCATGGTGCACTCGGGCTACGAGCCCTCCGCGGTGCAGGACTCGATGGCCACCGTCGGGAACGTCGTCCGCTCCGTGCGGTCGCTCATGCGCTGAGGGAGGTAGGGATGTCCATCGCCGAGCGGAAGGACTGCCACCTCGCCCTGTGCCTCGCGGAGGAGGTCGAGCTCCCGGGCGGCGACGCCACCGGGTTCGCCGCGCTGCGCTTCGACCACGACGCGCTGCCCGAGGTGGACCTCGCGGCGGTGCGGACCGAGACGGAGCTCTTCGGCAAGCGGCTCGCCGCGCCCATCGTGGTCGGCGCGATGACGGGCGGGACGCCGCGCGCCGGCGAGGTGAACCGGCGCCTCGCGCGCGCCGCGGAGCGCTGCGGCGTGGGCTTCGCGCTCGGCTCGCAGCGGCGCATGCTCCAGGACCCTTCGACCCGCGACAGCTACGCGGTGCGCGAGGCCGCGCCGGGCCTGCCGCTCCTCTTCGGGAACCTCGGCGCCGTGCAGCTCAACCTGGGCGTGGGCGTCCCGGAGGTCAGGCGGCTCGTGGCCGAGGTCGGCTGCGACGCCTTCAACTTCCACCTGAACCCGCTCCAGGAGGCGATCCAGCCCGAGGGCGACACCCGCTTCGCGGCGCTCCTGCCGAGGCTCGCCGCGGTGATCCCGGAGCTGGGCGTCCCCGTGCTGCTGAAGGAGGTCGGCGCTGGCATCTCCCGCACGACCGCGCGGAAGATCGCGGCGCTGCCGGTGGCTGGGGTGGAGACCGGGGGGCTCGGGGGGACCTCCTGGGCCCGGGTCGAGAGCCTGCGGGCGCGCGATCCGGCGCGGCGCGACCTCGGCGAGACGTTCGCGCGCTGGGGGATCCCCACCGTCGAGAGCATCGCCGCCTGCCGCGCGGCGCTACCGGAGCGGGTGGTCGTCGCCTCCGGGGGGATCCGGAACGGGATCGAGATCGCGAAGGCGCTGGCGCTCGGGGCGGACGCGGTGGCGCTCGCCCTGCCGCTCCTGCGCGCGGCGGAGCGGTCCTGGGAGGCGGCGGCCGAGGAGCTCGAGCGGCTCCTCCAGGAGCTGCGCCTCGCCATGTTCCTCACCGGCTGCACGCGCGTCGCCGAGCTGCGCGACCGCCCGCTCTCCCGCGCCCGCGACCTCACCGCGTTCCCCCCGAAATGACCGAGCCCGACGACAAGGCGCGCTCGCGCCGGGAGGCGCGCGAGGAGGCGGCGGCGGGCCGCTTCGACGCGATCGTCGTCGGCGCCGGGATCGCAGGGCTCGTGGCCGCGTCCGACCTCTGCCAGCGCGGGCACCGCGTCCTCGTCCTCGAGCACGACCACCAGGCGGGCGGGCTCATGGGCGGCATCCGCCGCCGCGGCTTCTACTTCGACGTCGGCTGCCAGTCGTTCGAGGACATGGGCATCGTCTTCCCGCTCCTCGAGCAGTACGGGCTCGCGGACCTCGCGCGCTTCCGCCGCGCCCACTACCGGCTCGTCATGCCGGGGGTGGACGTGGACGTGACCTCGCTCGGCGCGGTGAGCCGGGCGCTCCAGCAGGCGTTCCCGGAGAGCGCGGCGTCGCTCGGCCGGGTGTTCGCCTTCCACGAGCGGACCTCCGCGCTGCTCTCGCGCCTGTTCGTCCCGGAGCGGGTCCCCTACGTCCGCGACGCGGGCGGGACGAGCGCCGCGCGCTGGGCCCTCGGGGCGCTGGAGCGCGAGGCGGTGCGCTCGCCGGCGGTGCTCCTCCGGCGCCTCCGCGATCTCCGCACGCTGCTCCTCGACGACTCCGCGGCCTGGTACGCGCGCGAGCTCCCGCCGTCCGGCGTGCGCGACCTCCTCGCGAGCTGCGGCTACACGCGGATGAACGTGTTCGTCGCGTCGGCCTTCTGGCACCTGTGGGCGAGCGACTACTGGTACCCGGAGGGCGGGCTGCAGGGGTTCTTCGACCGCTGGGTGGCGCGGCTCGAGGAGCGCGGCGTGCGGTTCCTCTTCCGGCGCACGGTCGCGGCGCTCGACGTGAGCGGCGACCGCGCGGTCGCGGTGCGGACCGCGCGCGGCGAGCGGCTGGAGGCGGAGGAGGTCGTCTACACCGGGGACTACCGCTTCGCGGTCCACCGGCTCGTGGGGCGCGAGCGCTTCTCGCCCGCCGCGCTCGCGCGCCTCGACCGCGCGCGCACGTCCGACGCGCTCGTCTCCGTGTACCTGGGCCTCGACCTCGCGCCCGAGGCGCTCCGCGAGCGGCTCCGCACCTCGCACGTCTTCTACTTCCCCTCGTTCGCGTGCAAGACCGCGCTGGATCCCGCCGATCCGGACGCGCACCGGCACGCCTTCCTGGAGGTGACGGCCCACGGCCTCCGCGACCCGTCGCTCGCTCCCGCGGGGAAGTCCGCGCTCGTCGTGCAGGCGTTCACGCGCCACGACTGGCAGGACGGCTGGCGCACGGGCCTCTCGGGTGATCCGGCCCGCGAGGCGGCGCGGCCGCCGCCCAGGCCGGCGGCGTACCGCGCGCTGAAGCGGCAGGTCGCCGCGGAGCTCCTCGAGAAGCTCGACGGGCTCGTCCCCGGGGTGGCCGACCGCGTCGTCCACCTCGACGTCGGCGCGCCGCCGTCCACCGTGCGCTTCACGCGCAACGCCTTCGGCGGCTCCTGCGGGTTCGAGCTCAACCTCAGGAGCTTCCCGTTCTCGAACCCGCTCGCGCACGTCGAGACGCCGCTCGAGAACTTCCACACCGCCGGGCACTTCACCGTCTGGCCGGGCACCGTGCCGACCGCGGCGCTCTCCGGGAAGATCGCCGCGCGCCGCGCCCACGCGCGGCTCGCCCGCCGGAGGGGGCGCGCCCGCGCGCGGCCGGCCGCGCCGTCCGAGCAGCTCGTCGAAGGGGGGACCGAATGGACACCGTGACAGTGGGCGCCGAGCGCGGGCGCACGCCCGCCCTGGCGGAGCTGGGGCGGCGGGGGCTCGCCGAGTGCTGGGACATCCTCCGCGTGCACGGGAAGACGTTCCACATGATGGCGAAGCTGCTCGGGCCCGAGCGCGGGAGCGACATCGCCGCGCTGTACGGGTTCGCGCGGGTGGCCGACGACGCGGTGGACGTCCCCGGGCCGGACGACACGCCCGACGCCATCCGGGGGAAGCTCGCCGCGATGCTCGAGGAGCTGCGCCGGGCCGTGCTCGGGCAGAGCGTGCAGCCGCGCTTCGTCGCGCTCGGCGAGACGGTGCGCCGCCACGGCATCCCCCTCGAGCCGTTCGACGACCTCGTGGCCGGGCTGCTCATGGACCTGGACGGCGCGCGCTACCGGACCTTCGCCGACCTCGAGCGCTACTGCTACCGGGTCGCCGGGACGGTCGGGCTCATGATCACCCCGGTCGCGGGCTACCGCGCCGGCACGGAAGCGCTCGAGCACGCGAAGACGCTCGGCACCGCCATGCAGCTCACGAACATCCTGCGCGACGTCGGCGAGGACCTCGCGCTCGGGCGCGTGTACCTGCCGGAGGAGGACCTGGCGCTCTTCGGCCTCGGCGAGGGCCACCTCTCGGCGCGGCGGGTGGACGGCCGCTTCCGGGCGCTGATGGACTTCGAGATCGCGCGGGCGCGCGGGCTGTACGAGCGCGGCCTGGCGCTCATCCCGCTCCTCGCGGACGCGCGCGGGCGCCTGGCGTTCCAGTTCGCCGTGGACGCCTACTCCGCCATCCTCGGCAAGATCCGCGCGAACGGCTACGACGTCTTCCGCCGCCGCGCGAGCCTCTCGGCGAGCGAGAAGCTGGCGCTCGTGCCGGGCGCCCTGTGGAGGGCCTCGCTCGCCGCCAACGGCCACGCGCAATGAGCGGCCACGTCCGCCTCGCGGAGGACCCCCTCGCGCGCGCGGCGCGCCGCGCGGCCCTCGCCGCGCAGGACTTCCTCTACCGCACCCAGCGGCGCGACCACTGGCGCGGCGAGCTCGAGTCGAACGTCACGGTGACCGCCGAGTACGTGCTCCTGCGCCAGGCGCTCGGGCTCGACCTCACCGCGCGCCGCGGTTCGCTCGTCCGCTACCTCTGCTCCCGCCAGAAGCCGGACGGCAGCTTCGGCATCGCCTCGACGCTCCCCGGGGACGTCTCCACGACCGCCGAGGCGTACCTCGCGCTGCGCCTGCTCGGGGTCGCCAGGGAGGACGAGCGGCTCCTCGCCGCGGAGCGGGCCATCCGCGCCGCGGGAGGCCTCGCGCGGGTGCGCGTGTTCACGCGCATCAACCTCGCGCTCTTCGGGCTCTTCCCCTGGGACGCCGTCCCCATCGTCCCGGCGGAGGTCATCTTCCTGCCGCGCTGGGCGCCGGTGAACGCGTACCGGCTCGCGAGCTGGGCGCGCTCGACGATGATCCCGCTCTTCGTGCTCTTCCACCACCGGCCGGTCTTCGCGCTCCCGAACGGCCGCTCCGACGCGAACCCCTGGCTCGACCACCTCTGGCTCGATCCCGCCGAGAAGCGCGTGCCGTACCGCGAGTCGGTCCTCGCGACGGTGCGCCGGCACGGGCTCGGCTGGAAGGCGTTCTTCAACGCCGCGGACGTGGCCCTCCGCGCGCACGAGCGGGTCCGGCGCGTGCCGCCGCTCACGCGGCTGCGGGCGGAGGCGCTCCGCGCCTGCGAGGAGTGGATCCTGGCCCGGCAGGAGGCGAGCGGCGACTGGGCCGGGATCTTCCCGCCCATGCTGAACGGCGTCCTCGCGCTCCACGCGGCCGGCCGCGGGCTCGACTCGGACCCGGTCCGGCGCGGGCTCGAGGCGATCGAGCGATTCACCCTGAGCGACGCGGAGGGCTTCCGGGTGGAGGCCTGCCAGTCGCCGGTGTGGGACACGATCCTGGCGCTCACCGGCCTCGTCGACGCGGGCGCCGATCCCGCCGATCCGCGCCTCCTCGCGGCGCGCCGCTGGATCGAGGGGATGCAGCTCACGAACGACTGGGGCGACTGGCGCGTCTACGATCCGCGGGGCCCGCCCGGCGGCTGGGCCTTCGAGTACGCGAACAGCTGGTACCCGGACGTGGACGACACCGCCGCGGTGATCATCGGCCTCCTGAAGCAGGACCCCGCCTCGCGGGAGGGCGACGCGGTCCGCCGGGCGGCGGCCTGGGTCGCGAGCATGCAGAACCGGGACGGCGGCTGGGCCGCGTTCGACCGCGACAACGACAAGCGGTTCCTGAACGACATCCCGTTCTCGGACATGGACTCGCTCTGCGACCCGTCGAGCCCCGACGTGACCGGGCGCGTGCTCGAGGCCTTCGGGCTCCTCGACGACCCGCGCCTCCGAGGCGCCTGCCGGCGCGGAGTCGCCTACCTGCGCCGCGCGCAGGAGCCGGAGGGGAGCTTCTACGGGCGCTGGGGGGTGAACTACGTGTACGGCACGTCGAACGTCCTCGCCGGCCTCGCGCGCCAGCGCGTCCCCCGGTCGGACGCGATGGTCGGGCGCGCGGTCCGCTGGCTCGAGTCGGTGCAGAACGCCGACGGCGGCTGGGGAGAGGGGCTCGAGTCCTACGCCGACCGCGCCGCGATGGGGCGCGGCCCCTCCACCGCCTCGCAGACGGCGTGGGGGCTCATCGGGCTCCTCGCCTACGGCTCCGGGGAGGACGACGCGATCCGGCGCGGCGTGGCGTGGCTCGTCGAGCGGCAGCTGACGGACGGGGAGGAGGGCGGGTCGTGGAGCGAGGAGGCGTTCACCGGCACCGGCTTCCCGCGCCACTTCTACCTCCGCTACCACCTCTACCGGCACTACTTCCCGCTCATGGCGCTCGGGCGGTTCGCGCGGAGCGGCTAGGCCGCCCATGGCGCTCGCGGACACGGCGGCGCTGCTCTGGGGCACGGTCGTCCACCGTCCGTACGTGTACGCGTTCTTCGCGTGCTTCCTCGTGTTCGCGCTGCACCAGCTCGGTCCGCGGCGGACGCTCGTCTTCGGGGTGACGACCTGGCTCCTCGCCTTCGGCGCGGAGTACAGCTCCACCCGCAACGGCTTCCCCTTCGGGCCGTACCGCTACTTCGACGAGACGCGCACGCGCGAGCTCTGGATCGCGAACGTGCCGTTCTGGGACTCGCTGTCCTTCGTGTTCCTCACCTACTTCTCGCTCGCGCTGGCCGGCGCGCTCCTGTCGCGGCCGGAGGAGCGCGCCCGCGGGCGCGCCCCGGGCCTCCTCCACCCGCTGGCGCCGCTCCTCGCCGGCGTGCTCATGACGCTCCTCGACGTCGTCATCGACCCGGTGACGCTGCAGGGGGAGAAGTGGTTCCTGGGGCGCATCTACGACTACCCCTACCGCGGGTTCTACTTCGGCGTGACCGCCGCCAACTTCGCGGGCTGGTTCCTCGTCGGCGCCGTGAGCGCGTGGGTGTTCCAGCGCTGCGCCGCGAGCCTCCCGGGCTGCCGCGGGCCGTTCCGGCGGGTGCACCCGCGCTTCGTCCCCGGGATCTACGCCGTGTACGCGGGCGTCCTCGCCTTCAACCTCGCGGTCACGATCGCGATCGGCGATCACGCGCTCGCGGCGGCGAGCGCGACGGTGTCCGCCCTCACGCTCGCGGCGCTGGCGGTGCGGCTCCGCGCGCCCCGCCGGGCGGCGGGCATCGTGGTCTGCGCCGCGACCTTCGCCGAGGCGGCCGCCTGCCGCCGCGGGATCTCGGACGCGGACGCGGCGGGGCTCGAGGTGCTCTGCACCGGCGTCGGGCCGGAGCGCGCGCGGGCGGCGCTCGCGGCGCGGCTCGCGCGCGGACCGCGGCCTTCGCTCGTGGTGTCGTCGGGGTTCGCCGGCGCGCTCTCGCCGGGGCTCGAGGTGGGCGCGGTCGTGACCGCGCGGTCGGTGCACCGGCTCGCGGACGGAGAGCGGGCCGCGCTGGAGCTGCCCCCGGCGCTCCTGCGGCTCGCGCCCGGCGCCCGCCCGGTCGAGCTCTCGTCCGCGGCCGAGGTGCTCGCCGCCGCCGGCCACGGTCTCCGCGCGCCCGCCGCCGGCGACATGGAATCCGCCGCGCTCGCGCGGACCGCCGCCGAGGCCGGGATCGCGTTCTCGGTGCTCCGCGTCGTCACCGACACGCCCGCGGCGCCGCTGCCTCCCGTGGCCCGCAGCGTCGCGGCCGCCCTCGCGGCGCGGGGCCTCTCCCGCGGCGGGCACCTCGTCCGGACGCTCTCGGACGCGCTCGGCAGGCCGCGCGAGACGATCGCCTTCGTCCGTGCCTCGCTCGGCTGGTGCCGCCGGCTGCGCGAGACGTGGCGGACCTTCGCGCCGCTCCTCGCCGCCACCGCGCGGGAGGCCGAGCCGACGCGCTCGGCCTCGTGAGGCCAGGCGGCGGTCCGGCGAGCAGGAGCCCCACGCTTCACTGACTGCAACGTCCCGCCCCGGGGCCCGACGAGCCGTCGAGCGGCCTCAGCGCCGCGGTCCTCGGATGCTCGGGCGCGCAGCCGCGACCCTGCCCGAGGTCGGCCGCCCCCGCATGGAGCACGATGGGCATGCGCTCGAGCAAGGTGGCGGCCCATCCGTACTCCTCGAGCCGCTCCGCGCGCAGGTACTCGGGCGCGAGGATCCGGCAGGAGTGCCCGACGGGGACGCCGTCGGCGCGGCGGTGCCGCTTTCCGCAGTAGATGGTTCGCTGGTCGTTCATGCCCGGGATCGTGCCTCGACGCGTAGTTCGGCGGGCGGCGCGGCGGCGAAGTCTGCGTGAACTTCGCGCGTCGCCACGGGCGGGCGGACCCGTCGTCCCTTCGTGAGACACCCGCCGGCCGGGCGGGCGCGATGGCGAGAGGCGAGGCGGCCCGCGGCGTCAGCGGAGCTTCACGGCGAGCGCGTGCGGGTAACCCTGGTGCTGCGCGAGGCGCGCGAGCCGGTCGCGGGTGGTGCTCCGCCCGTCGAGCGCGTCCTGCACCATCGCGCACACGGCGATGAACGCGGCGCGGTTGGGGGCGGCGCGGCCGGTCTCCCAGTGCGAGATGGTCTCCGGCGTGAGGTCGAGCAGCCGCGCGAGCTCCGCGGCGCGCAGGCCGAGGGCCTTGCGCATGTGCCGGAGCGCCTCTCCCGTGTCCACGCCGGCGTCGGCGAGCTCGCAGCAGGTGGCGAGGCGGACCCGGTCGCGGAGCTCTCCGTCCACCTGGACGGCGTCGCACGCCGCGCAGCGCCGGGCCGGCACGGCGACCGAGGCGGTCACCGCGGAGCGCGGGAGCTCGACCGAGAGCGTCTCGGTCTGCTCCTGCAGCTCGCCGTCTCCGCACCGCCTGCAGCGCCCCTCGCCGTCGCCCGCCATCCCCGACCTCCTGCGCTCCCTGGTTGGTGCTAGGCGGCCTCGCGGTCGCCTTCGCCGCCCTCGGCGTCCCGGATCGACGTCAGGTAACCGTGCAGGAAGCGCTTCGTCTGCAGCTCGAGCTGCCGCACGCGCTCGCGCGACACGCCCCAGCGCTTGCCGATGGTCTCGAGCGTGTCGGGCGGGTCCTGCTTGAGGCGCGTCTGGACGATGTCCCAGCCGACCTCGCCGATCCGCCCGCGCACGCGCTCGAGCGCGGCGCGGAGGTGGCGGTCGTGCTCGGCCGATGCGTACTGCTCGTGCGGGCCGGGCCCCTCGTCCTCCAGGCGATCGAGGTGCGAGACGTCTCCCTCCTCGTCGACCGTGCGGTCGAGCGACAGGTCGGCCGCCGCCACCGTCCCGCTCTTCGGCCTCACCGACGAGCGCGCCTGCTTCAGGTACTTCCAGACGTACGCCCGGATCCACCACACCGCGTACGTCGAGAACCGCGTCCCGGCGTTCGGGTCGAACTTCTCGATGGCGCGCAGGAGGCCGAGGTTGCCCTCCTGCACGAGCTCCTCGAGGCGCAGCGTCCCGCGCATCTGCTTGCGCGCGATCATCACCACGAGCGCGAGGTTCCTGCGCACGAGCTCCTCCTTCGCCCGCGCCTCCCCGCGCCGTGCGCGGAGCGCGAGCTCGCGCTCCTCCTCGCGCGACAGCGGGCCCTGACGGCGCGCCGCCTCGAGGTACGGCGTCAGCGTATCCAGCTCCAGATTCTTGGTCGTTCCCTTCATCGCTCACTGGAACACATGTGGTTTGAAGAAAATTCAAGTCGCCTCGCATTCGACCTCTCCGGGGCCGGAGATCGCTCGGCCGGAAGGAGCACGGACGGTCGAGCGAGCGGCCGCCGGTGAGGGTCGGGTGTGCGGCGCCGGGAAGGCGTCGAGCGTGGACGGCTCAGGCGCCCGCCTTGAGCTTCCGCCACAGCGTGGAGCGGCCGATGCCGAGCCGACGCGCGGCCTCCGACTGGTTGCCGCCCACCTCGTCGAGCACGCGCCGGATGAGCTCCCGCTCCTGCTCGTCGCGGGCGCTGCGCAGGTCCGTCGGCCGTGCGCCGGCCGCGCTGCCGGAGGCGGGCTCCCTGCGGCGCGCGGGCGGGGCAGCCTCTCCCGGCCCCTCCTCCGCGAAGAGCTCCGGCACGATCCGGCGCAGCGCACCCTCCGCCACGGCCGCGTCCGGCTCGCGGTCCGCGAACAGCACCGCGACGCGCTCGACCACGTTCTCGAGCTCTCGCACGTTGCCCGGCCAGGAGTAGCCGTCGAGCCGCGGCAGCAGCAGGGCGAGCGCCCGCGCGTGCGCGCCGGGCGCGCCGTGGCGGAGGAGCGCGCGCTGCAGGAGGTCCGCCGCGATCGCGGCGAGGTCCTCCTCGCGGTCGCGCAGGGGCGGCAGGTGCAGCTTCAGGATGTTGAGCCGGTAGTAGAGGTCGTCTCGGAACTCGCGCGCGGCGACCGCCTGCTTGAGATCCTTGTTGGTCGCGGCGATGACGCGCACGTCCACCGGCGTCGGGTCGTTCGAGCCGAGCCGCAGCACCTGCCGCTCCTGGAGCACGCGGAGGAGCCGGGTCTGGAGGGTCATCGGCATGTCGCCGATCTCGTCGAGGAAGATGGTCCCCGTGTGCGCCGCCTCGAAGAGGCCCGGCCGCCCGCCGCGGCGCGACCCGGTGAACGCGCCCTCGTCGTAGCCGAACAGCTCCGACTCGAGGAGCGCCTCCGGGAAGGCGGCGCAGTTGATGGCGACGAAGGGGTGGTCGCGGCGGGTGCTCGCGTTGTGGATGCCCTGCGCGACGAGCTCCTTGCCCGTGCCGCTCTCGCCCGTGACGAGCACCGTCGCGTCCGTGCGCGCGTAGCGCTCGGCGAGGGCGCGCACCTCCTGCATCGCGGGCGAGCTGCCGGCGATGCTCGAGAGGAGGTGACGCGCGACGAAGCGCCGGGGCCGGTAGCGGGAGCGCAGGTTCCGGTCGAGCCGCTGGATCGTGCTCGCGTCCTGGCAGGTGAGCACCGCGCCGCGCGGGCCGCCGCGCTGCCTGAGCGGGATCCGGTGCACGACGAGGGTGCGGTTCCCGATCCGCTGCACGTCGTCGAGCTCGGCGTTCCCGGTCTCGAGCACCCGCGCGAGCGAGAGGTCGGGCGCGAGCTGCGAGAGCTTCCTGCCGAGGACCTCGGCCGCGGAGGCGGCGAGGAGCCGCTCCATGGCGGGGTTCACGGACTGGATCCGCTCCTCGGGGTCCACCGCGACGACGCCCTCCACGAGGTGATCGAGGATGCCGCGGAGCCGCTCGCGCTCGGCGTCCTCCGCGTGCACGGCGCGGGCGACCTCGATGGCCTGCTCGATGGCCTCGCAGACCGAGTCGCGCGCGTAGAGGAGCACGGTGCGGAGCCCGGCCCTCTCGGCGACGTCGCAGACCGGCCCCGGGCCGACGACGACCTCGAAGCCGCGCGCGGCGAAGTCCGCCACGGCGGCGCGCGCGTCCTCCAGCGTCTCGTAGGGTCGCTGCTCGAGGACGACGCCCAGGCTCTCCGCGAAGGCCTCCACGCCCGCGAGCGCCTTGCGGAACGGGATGGCCGCGACGCGCCGCGCGAGGCGGCAGGCCTCGGCGAGCGCCTGGAGGACGTCGCTCGCGGAGGGGGAGACGAGCACCACCGGCACCGGCGCGTGGTCGCGGAGGTAGGCCGCGTTCCAGCCCGCCGCGACGAAGACGTCCACCTCCTCGCCCGACTCCACCCGCGCGCGCGCGATCTCGAGCGCCTCCTCGAAGACCTTGTCGAACACGCGGACGTCGGCCGCGCCCGCGTAGCTCGGCGCCACGCCCTCGAACACCTGCCTCAGGCGGCTCGTGCTGAACACCCAGATGATCGGCCGGCGACTCGGGTCGGGCATCGCGTCTCCGTGGTGCTGTTGCAGAGATGAAGCATATCTGTGTCAGCGTGGAACAGGGAGGCCGAACGGGGCGCTGAACGCGTCCAGGAGTCGCGGCGGGCGTTCCCGCCGCGCGAACTGGAGCGGCGGGGCGTGCGAGCCAGCGCCGGAGGTGTTTCAGCGGTGAGGCAGCCCCTCGTTCATCCCGCCGCCGGTCGGGACGCGCGATCCCGCCGGAAACCTTCGTGACGGCGGGGGGATGCGTTCGGGCTTGCCTCGGGACGCGGCCGCGGTCCGCTCGATGCACACCGTCCTCGCATGAACCTCGAGCTGACCGAGGCGCAGAAGGCGATCCAGACGACCGCGCGGGAGTTCGCGCAGGCCGAGCTGGAGCCGGTCGCCGCGCAGCTCGATCGGGAGTTCGACCGCCGCGTCTTCGTCGCGAACCTCAAGAAGCTCGCCGACCTCGGCCTCACCGGCCTCGAGGTGAAGCGCGAGCACGGCGGCTCGGAGGCGGGGGCCATCGCCTTCAGCGTGGCGATGACCGAGATCGGGCGGGTCTGCGCCTCGACCGCGACCACCCTCGTCCTGAACGACATGGTCGCGGAGGTCATCCAGGACATCGGCACCCCGGAGCAGAAGGCGCTCCACCTGCCGAGGCTCTGCGCCGGCGAGTACCCCGCCGCGAGCTTCGCCCTCACGGAGGCCGGCGCCGGCTCGGACGCCGCCGCGGTGGCGACCACCGCCGTGCCGGACGGCGACGGCTGGATCCTGAACGGCGCGAAGCGCTTCACCATGAACGCGCCGTTCGCGGGCGTCTTCCTCGTCTGGGCGGTCACCGACCGCGCCGCACCGAAGGGGAAGGGGATGAGCTGCTTCCTCGTGGAGGCGGGGACGCGAGGGCTCCGCGTCGGCCGGACCGAGGACAAGCTCGGCCAGCGCGCCACCGCCACCACCGAGCTCGCGTTCCACGACTGCCGCGTCCCGCGCGGCGCGCTCGTCGGCCGGCTCAACGACGGGTTCCGCATGGCGGTGACCGAGCTCGCCCGGGCCCGCATCGGCATCGCCTCGCTCGCGCTCGGCATCGGCCTCTCGGCGATGGACTTCGCCACGCGCTACGCCTCGCGGCGGGTGCAGTTCGACGACAGCCTCACGGCGCTGCAGGGCGTCCAGTGGATGATCGCCGACGCGTACACCGACCTCGAGGCGGCGCGGCTCCTGCTCCTGAGCGCCGCCTGGCGGAAGGAGCGCGGCCAGCCGTTCGTGAAGGCGGCCTCGATGGCGAAGCTCTTCGCGACCGACGCGGCGAACCGCGCCTGCTACACCGCCATGCAGCTGATGGGCGGCGCCGGCTACACGCGCGCGTACCCCGTCGAGCGCTACGCGCGCGACGCGCGGCTCACCTCGATCTACGCGGGGGCGAACGAGCTCCAGCGCGTGATCATCGCGGGAGAGATCCTGAAGGAGCTCGCGTGAGGCGCGGCCTGCCCGCCGCCTCGCGCGAGGCGGGATCGCCCGCGCACCCCGCGGAGGAGACCCGACCATGAAGACCCATCCCGCCCTCGACCTCGGCCTCGGCGAGACCGCCGACCTCCTGCGCCAGTCGGTCCGCGACTTCGCCGCGCGCGAGCTCGCGCCGCGCGCCGCGGAGATCGACCGCGCGAACCACTTCCCGATGGACCTGTGGCCCAAGATGGGCGCGCTCGGGCTCCTCGGCATCACGGTCTCCCCCGAGTACGGCGGCGCCGGCATGGGCTACCTCGAGCACGTGGTCGCGATGGAGGAGGTGAGCCGCGCCTCGGCCTCGGTGGGGCTCGCCTACGGCGCCCACTCGAACCTGTGCGTGAACCAGATCTTCCGGAACGGGAGCGACGCGCAGCGGCGGCGGTACCTGCCGAAGCTCGTCTCCGGCGAGCACGTCGGGGCGCTCGCGATGAGCGAGCCCAACGCCGGCTCGGACGTGGTGAGCATGCGGCTCCGCGCCGAGCGCAGGGGAGATCGCTACGTCCTGAACGGCAGCAAGATGTGGATCACGAACGGCCCGCACGCCGACGTCGTCGTCGTGTACGCGAAGACCGACCCCGCCGCCGGGCCGCGCGGGATCACCGCCTTCCTCGTGGAGAAGGGCTTCCCCGGCTACTCCACCGCGCAGAAGCTCGACAAGCTGGGCATGCGCGGCTCCGACACCTGCGAGCTGCTCTTCGCCGACTGCGAGGTGCCGGCGGAGAACGTGCTCGGCGAGGTAGGGCGCGGGGTGAACGTCCTCATGAGCGGGCTCGACTACGAGCGGGCGGTGCTCGCGGGCGGGCCGCTCGGGATCATGCAGGCCTGCCTCGACGTGGTCCTCCCCTACGTGCACGAGCGCGAGCAGTTCGGCCAGCCCATCGGCACGTTCCAGCTCATCCAGGGGAAGCTCGCCGACATGTACACGACGCTCTCCGCGTGCCGCGCCTACGTCTACGCGGTCGCGCGGGCGTGCGGCGCCGGCCGGACGAGCCGCAAGGACGCCGCCGGCGCGATCCTCTACGCGTCGGAGCGGGCGACCCGGATGGCGCTCGACGCGATCCAGTGCCTGGGCGGGAACGGGTACATCAACGAGTTCCCCACCGGGCGGCTCCTGCGGGACGCGAAGCTCTACGAGATCGGGGCGGGCACGAGCGAGATCCGCCGTATGCTCATCGGCCGCGAGCTCTTCGACGAGACCGCCGCTTGAGCGACCGAGAGACGATGCGAGACCCGCCGGCGAGCGAGGCGAGCCCGGCCCGGGCGGCGGCGACGAGGCGCCTCCGGGGCGGGGGCCCGGCCCCCGTCAGGGCACCGGCGCGCAACACCATCGGGAGACGGTTCGCATGAGCGTGCTCGAGAGCGCGGTGGATCCGAGGTCCGCGGAGTTCCGGCGCAACGCCGAGGCGATGCGCGGGCTCGTGGCCGACCTGCGCGAGAAGGTCGCGGCGGTCGAGCAGGGCGGCGGCGAGCGGGCGCGCGCGCGCCACGTGGAGCGCGGCAAGCTCCTGCCGCGCGAGCGGATCCGCCAGCTCCTCGACGTCGGCTCCCCCTTCCTCGAGCTGTCGCAGCTCGCGGCCTTTGGGATGTACGGCGGCGAGGTCGCCTCGGCGGGGATCATCGCCGGCGTCGGGCGGGTGAGCGGGCGCGAGTGCGTGGTGGTCGCGAACGACGCCACCGTGAAGGGCGGCACCTACTACCCCGTCACCGTGAAGAAGCACCTCCGCGCGCAGGAGATCGCCCGCGAGAACCGGCTGCCCTGCGTGTACCTCGTGGACTCCGGCGGCGCGAACCTCCCGCAGCAGGACGAGGTGTTCCCGGATCGCGACCACTTCGGGCGCATCTTCTACAACCAGGCGAACCTGTCGGCGGCGGGGATCCCGCAGATCGCGGTGGTGATGGGCTCGTGCACGGCGGGCGGCGCGTACGTGCCGGCCATGTCCGACGAGAGCGTCATCGTGCGGAAGCAGGGGACCATCTTCCTCGCCGGGCCGCCGCTCGTGAAGGCGGCCACCGGCGAGGTGGTGAGCGCGGAGGACCTCGGGGGCGCCGACGTCCACTGCCGCACCTCCGGCGTCACCGACCACTACGCGATGGACGACGCGCACGCGCTGCGCATCGCCCGCGGGATCGTCGCGAACCTGAACCTCGTGAAGCGCCCCGGGCTCGCGCTGCGTCGCCCGGCGGAGCCGCGCCACGATCCGGAGGAGCTCTACGGGGTGGTCCCCACCGACACCCGCAAGCCCTACGACGTCCGCGAGGTGATCGCGCGCATCGTGGACGGCTCCGAGCTCGACGAGTTCAAGCGGCTCTACGGGACGACGCTCGTCTGCGGGTTCGCCCACGTCTTCGGCTACCCGGTGGGCGTCGTCGCGAACAACGGGATCCTGTTCTCCGAGTCGGCCCTGAAGGGCGCACACTTCATCGAGCTGTGCGCGCAGCGGGGCGTGCCCCTCGTGTTCCTGCAGAACATCTCGGGCTTCATGGTGGGCAGCAAGTACGAGGCGGGCGGCATCGCCAAGGACGGCGCCAAGATGGTGACCGCCGTCGCGTGCGCCCGGGTGCCGAAGTTCACCGTGCTCATCGGCGGCAGCTTCGGCGCCGGCAACTACGGGATGTGCGGGCGCGCGTACTCCCCGCGCTTCCTGTGGAGCTGGCCGAACGCGCGCATCTCGGTGATGGGCGGGGAGCAGGCGGCGAGCGTCCTCGCCCAGGTGAAGCGCGACGCGCTGGAGGCGCGCGGCGAGCGGTGGAGCGCGGAGGAGGAGGAGGCGTTCAAGGCCCCCATCCGCGAGCAGTACGAGACGCAGGGGCACCCCTACTACGCGAGCGCCCGGCTCTGGGACGACGGGATCATCGATCCGGCCGAGACCCGCACCGTCCTCGGGCTCGGCCTCTCCACCGCGCTGAACGCGCCCGTCGAGGCGACCACGTTCGGCGTCTTCCGGATGTGACCTCGGAGACCCACGGCATGTTCGAGAAGATCCTGGTGGCCAACCGCGGGGAGATCGCCTGCCGGGTGATGCGCACGGCGCGGCGGCTCGGCGTGCGGACCGTCGCCGTCTACTCCGACGCCGACGCGCGGGCGCTGCACGTCGCGATGGCCGACGAGGCGTACCGCATCGGCCCGGCGCCGGCGCGCGAGAGCTACCTCGACGCCGCCGCCATCCTGGACGCGGCGCGGAGGAGCGGCGCGCGCGCGATCCACCCCGGCTACGGCTTCCTCTCCGAGAACGCCGACTTCGCGGAGGCGTGCGCCGCCGCGGGCCTCACCTTCATCGGCCCGTCGGCGGCGGCCATCCGCGCCATGGGCTCGAAGAGCGCCGCCAAGAAGATCATGGGAGAGGCGGGCGTCCCGCTCGTCCCGGGCTACCACGGGGACGACCAGCGCCCCGAGACGCTCGCCGCGCAGGCGGAGCGGATCGGCTACCCGGTGCTCGTCAAGGCGACCGCGGGGGGCGGCGGGAAGGGCATGCGCGCGGTGGCGGGGCCCGGCGAGCTCGAGGCCGCGCTCGCGGGCGCGCGGCGCGAGGCGCTCGCGGCGTTCGGCGACGACCGCGTCCTCCTCGAGCGCTACCTCGCGAAGCCGCGCCACGTCGAGATCCAGGTGTTCGGCGACACGCTCGGCGCCGTCGTGCACCTGTTCGAGCGCGACTGCTCCATCCAGCGCCGCCACCAGAAGGTGCTCGAGGAGGCGCCGGCGCCGGGGCTCGGCGCGGGCCTGCGCGAGCGGATGGGCAGGGCGGCCGTCACGGCCGCGCGCGCGATCGGCTACGTCGGCGCGGGCACGGTCGAGTTCCTCCTCGACGAGGACGGCCAGTTCTACTTCATGGAGATGAACACCCGCCTGCAGGTGGAGCACCCGGTCACCGAGCTCGTCACCGCCCAGGACCTCGTCGAGTGGCAGCTCCGCGTCGCGGCCGGCGAGCCGCTCCCGTGCACGCAGGAGGACCTCGTCACCGCCGGCCACGCCATCGAGGCGCGCGTCTACGCGGAGGACCCGGCGCGCGACTTCCTCCCCGCCACCGGGACCCTCACGCACCTGCGCGCGCCCGCCGAGAACGCCCACGTCCGCGTCGAGACGGGCGTCCGGCAGGGGGACGTGGTCAGCGTCCACTACGATCCGATGATCGCGAAGCTCGTGGTCTGGGACGTCGACCGGCCCGCGGCCCTGCGCCGGCTCCGCGCCGCGCTCGCCGAGTACCAGATCGTCGGCGTGGCGACGAACCTCGCGTTCCTGTCCGCCGTGGCCGCGCACCCGGCGTACGCCGCGGCGGACCTCGACACCCGCTTCGTCGAGCGGCACCGCGCCGGGCTCGTGGCGGAGGCGGCGCCGGTGCCCGACACCGTGCTCGCGCTCGCCGCGCTCGACGTGCTCCTCGCGCGGAGCGAGGAGGCGGCGGCGGCGGCGCGCGAGTCGCACGATCCCCACTCGCCGTGGCACCGGACCGACGGGTGGCGGCTCAACGCCGACGCCCACCACGTGCTCACCTTCGACGACGGCGAGCGGCGCGCCCGGGTCGTCGCGCACTACCGGCCCGGCGGCCACCTCCTCGAGCTCCCCGGCGGCACGATCCTCGCGCGCGCCGAGCGCGACCCGGCGGGCGACCTCCTCGCGGACCTCGGCGGCGCGCGGACGCGCGCGACCGTCGTCCGGGGCGGCGACGCGATCACGATCCTGACCCCCGGCCACGCGCACCGGCTCGGCCTCTTCGACCCGGGCGCCGCGGCGGCGGACCGCGACGCGGACGCGGGGCGGCTCACCGCCCCGATGCCGGGGAAGATCGTGGCGGTGATGGTGGAGCCGGGCGCGGAGGTGAAGAAGGGCGCCCCGCTCGTGGTGCTCGAGGCGATGAAGATGGAGCACACCATCACCTCCCCGCGCGACGGCAAGGTGGCGGAGCTGCACTACGGCGTGGGGGCGATCGTGGAGGAGGGCGCGCAGCTCCTCGCGCTCGAGGTCCACGAGGCCTGAAGGGGTCCTCGCGCCGGCGCACCCGGCCCGGGAGGGGGAGCGAATGGCGAGCGCGGAGGAGCTGTACCGGCAGAGGCGCTGCACGCCCGAGGAGGCGGCCGCGATCGTGCGGTCCGGCGATCAGCTCGTCCTGCCGATCTGTGCGGCGGAGCCGACGCTGTTCGTGAAGGCGCTCGGCGCGCGCAGGCACGAGCTCTCGGGCGTCGTGGTGCACCAGCAGCACACCCTCACCGGCGCGTACCTCGACCGGGAGTCGGCGCCGCACGTGAGGCTCTGCTCCTGGTTCACGAGCGCCGCCTCGCGGACGGCGGTGCAGGAGGGCTGGGCGGACTTCGTCCCGAACCACTTCCACGAGGTGCCGCGGCTCCTCCGCGAGCACTGGCCGGTGGACGTGGTCGGGACGGTCGTCTCGCCGATGGACGAGGACGGCTTCTTCACCTGCGGCCTCTCCGTGGCCTACACGATGGCGGCGCTCGGCAAGGCGAGGGCGGTCGTGGTGCAGGTGAACCCCGCAGCGCCGCGCACCCGCGGGGACTGCCGCATCCACGTGTCCCAGGTGGATCGCATCATCGAGTGCGAGGACCCGCTCTTCGAGCTCGCGCCCGCGCCGGTGACCGAGGTGGAGCGGGCCATCGGCGGCTGCATCGCCGAGCTCATCGAGGACGGCTCCACGCTCCAGCTCGGGATCGGCGGGATCCCGAACGCGGTCTGCGCCGCCCTCACCGGCAAGCGGGGCCTCGGGATCCACACCGAGATGCTCACCGACGGCGTGGTGGACCTCGTGCGCTGCGGGGCCGTGGACAACTCGCGCAAGACCACGCACCCGGGGACGTCGGTCGCGACGTTCGCGCTCGGGACGCGCCGGCTCTACGACTTCATGCACGAGAACCCGGCCGTCGAGATGCACCCGGTCGACCACACGAACGATCCTCGGGAGATCGGCCGGAACGACCGCGTGGTGGCGATCAACTCCACCCTCGAGGTCGATCTCCTCGGCCAGTGCTGCTCGGAGGCGATCGGCCCCGCGCAGTGGAGCGGGAGCGGCGGGCAGGTGGACTTCGTGCGGGGCGCGAACCTGTCGCGCGGCGGCAAGAGCTTCATCGCGGCGCCGTCCACCGCGAGGAAGGGGACCGTGTCGCGCATCGTGGCGGCGCTCGAGCCCGGCGCCGTGGTCACCACCGGCAAGAACGACGTGGACCACGTGGTGACCGAGTACGGGGTGGCGCGGCTGCGCGGGCGGACGGCGCGGGAGCGGGCGCTCGCGCTCATCGCCATCGCCCACCCGGACTTCCGGCGCGAGCTCACCCTCGCCGCGCGGCGCCTGAACCGGATCTGAGCCTCGTCACGAGGCCCCGAGCAGCGCCTCGAGGCGCTCGAGGGGCGGCGGCTTCGGCAGGTGGGCGTCGAAGCCCGCCTCCCGGGCCTTCTCCAGATCCTCTCGCTGCGCGTAGCCGCTCAGGGCGACGAGGCGCGTGCGGCGCAGCCGCTCGTCCGCGCGCAGGGCGCGCGCGACGTCGAACCCGCTCATGTCCGGCAGGCCGATGTCGCACAGGACCACGTCCGGCCGCAGCTCGCCGGCGAGCGCGATCCCGGTCCGTCCGTCGCGCGCGAGCGCGACCCGGTGGCCCGAGAGCTCGAGCAGGTCCGCGAGCGACTGCCCGGCGTCGAGGTTGTCCTCGACGATGAGCACGCTCCGGCCCGTGGGCGCGTCGCGCTCCCGCGCGGGGCCCGCCTCCGCCTCGGGGGTCGGCGCGAGCGGCAGGGTGACGACGAGCTCCGCGCCACGGCCGGGGCCCTCGCTGCGTGCGTGCGCCGTGCCGCCGTGCAGCTCGGCGAGCCCGCGCACCAGCGCGAGCCCCAGCCCGAGCCCGCCGCGCGTGCGCGCGAGGCTGCGCTCCGCCTGCGCGAAGGGCTCGAACATGCGCTCGAGCTCGCCGGCCTCCATCCCGACGCCGTCGTCGCGCACCCGGAGCTCCGCCTGGCCCCGCGCCACGCCGGTGTGGACGGTGACGGTGCCGCCCTCGGGCGTGAACTTCGCCGCGTTCTGGAGCAGGTTCCCCACGATCTGCGAGAGGCGGGTCGGATCCCCGTCCACCCAGATGGCGCCGGGCACCGTGTCGAGGTGCAGCGCGATGCCGCGGGCGTCGAAGATGGCGCGGTGGTCGTCACACGTGCGGCGCGCGACGTCGCGCAGGTCGAGGCGGCGCGGCTGGAGCTGGATCTTCCCCCGCGTGACGCGGGTCACGTCGAGCAGGTCGTCCACGAGGCGGGTGAGGTGCTCCGTCTGGCGATGGATGACCTCCCGCGCGCGCGCGGCCTGGGGGCTGTCCGGCGCGGCGCGGGCGAGGAGCTGGATGCTGCTCAGGATCGGCGCGAGGGGGTTGCGGAGCTCGTGGGAGAGGACGCTGATGAACTCGTCCTTGCGGCGGTCCGCCTCGCGCAGCCGGTCGTTCGCCTCGCGCAGCGCGTCCCCGACCCGCTTGCGTTCGGTGATGTCGCGCGAGATGCCGAGCAGGCCGATGACGTTGCCGTCGGCGTCGCGGTAGGGCGTCTTGCGGGAGAGCCAGACGCGCGGGCGGCCCTCGGAATCGGGGACGTGCTCCTCGACCTCGGCCGGCGCTCCGGTCGCCATGATGCGCCCGTCGGTCTCCATGATCTGCCGGGCGACCGCGGGATCTGCGAGGAACTCGAGGTCCGTCTTGCCGAGGAGCTCGGCGGCGGGCTTGCCGACGAGCGCGACGGCGCCGGGGTTCGCGAAGCGCATCCGCCCGTCGCGGTCCTTCGCGAAGATGACGTCGCCCGAGGTGTCGCTGATCGCGCGCAGCAGGGTCGTGCTCTCGCGCAGCCGCTCCTCGGTGCGCTTGCGCTCGGTCACGTCGGAGAAGAAGACGGCGAAGTACCCCGGCTTCGGCCGGTACGCCGTCGCCTCGTACCAGCGGTCGAGATCCGCGAAGTGCCGCTCGTAGTGGACCGGCGCTCCGGTCCGGGCGACGTTCCCGAGGAGCTCGATCCAGCCGGCGGGGTCCTCGCGCAGGCCGGGCAGGACCTCTGTGATGCGGCGCCCGAGCACCGCGTCGCGGGACAGGCCGGTCTGGGTCTCGAACGCGAGGTTCGCCTCCTCGTGGACGTAGTCGACCGGGCGATCGCCGTCGAAGATCACGCGGCAGAGCGTGAACCCGCTCGTCATGTGCTGGAACAGCTCGCGGTACTTCGCCTCGCTCTCCCGCAGCGCCTGCTCCGCCCGCGTCAGCTCGTCGACCGTTCGCTCCAGCTCCTCGGTGCGCGCGCGGGCGCGATCCTCCTCCGCGCCCGGCTCGCGCGGGATGGACGGGATCGATCGAGGGCTCGGGTGCTCGGGCATGCAGGCTCCAGCCGGACGGCGTGCCCGGCGATCCCGCTTCCTTTACCGGGGCGGCCGGGTTCTTCAACGTCTCGCGCATCCGCCGTGCCCGGGCGGCCGGTCCGCCGCCCCGCGCTCCGTCAGCGCGCCTCCAGCACGACGAGCCCGCAGGCGGGGAGGACGACCTCCAGCACGCCGGAGGAGGATCGCCGCGGCGAGGCGCCGTCTCCGACGCCGGCGCCGCCGTAGACCGCGGCGTCGCTGTTGAGGATCGCGTGCCACTCCGCGTCGGGGAGGCCGGCGCTCTCGAGCAGGTACCCCGCCGCGAAGGGACGGTTCGCGAGGCTCGCGACGACGAGCAGCTCGGCGTCCCCGCGGAGGAACGCGATCACGCGGTTCGCCTCGTGGCGGTGCACCGTCGTGAGCCGGCGCGAGCGCAGCGCCGGCCGGCCGAGCCTGAGGCGGATGAGCTCCTGGTACCAGCGGAAGAGCCGTGCGCCGAGGCCGCGGCGCAGGCCGAGGAGGTCCTCCCGGTGCTCGAGGAAGTCGTCGTGGCGGTAGGGGTTCGCCGCCCCCACCTCCTCGCCCATGAGGAACATCGGCGTCCCCGGCGAGAGCAGCGAGAGCCCCGCGACGACCCGGCAGCGCGCCTCGGCGAAGTCGCGCGTCGCGCCGGCGAGGGGCGCACCCTGCACCGCGAGGACGATCGTGCGGGCGGAGCCGGAGGAGTTCCCCGCCTCGTCGTGGGACTCGTGGTAGACGACCTTGCGGTCCGCCGCGCCGTGCAGCGCGCCGTCGAAGCGGTCGATCCCGAGCGGACGGTCGTCGCCGTATCCCGCCTCGGCGAGGAGCGCGGCCCAGCCGCCCTCGGCGCGCGGTCCGGCGAGGTGGTGGAAGAAGTCCACGTACCAGGCGGCGTCGAAGCCGAGGCCTCCCTCGTCGAGCGGCCGGGTCACCTCGGCCCAGCCGGTGTGATCCTCGGCGACGAGCATCACGGAAGGGCGGATGAGGCGCAGGGTCCGCGACCACTCGCGGAGCATCTTCGCGCCGTAAACGTTGGCGCGCGGCACGGGGGCGCCGCCCGGCTCGTTCAGGCGGTTGTCGCGGTGGATGGCGTCGAGGAGGTCCACCCGGAAGCCGTCCATGTGGAACTCGTCCACGAGCATGGCGGCGCTCGAGGCGAACAGCCGGCGCACCTGCTCCTCGCAGTAGCGCGGCGCCCACCCGGAGGAGCCGTTGTTCACGTAGCCGCCCTCGGGCCGCGAGTGCTCCCCGGGCACGCCCTCGTACCAGTAGTAGAGGTTCCGCTCCGGCGCGGCCGAGTCCACCTGCCACTCGGCCCGCGCGGCGTTCAGGTCCCAGTGGTTGTAGACGACGTCCTGGATGACGGCGACGCCGCGGCGGTGACAGGCGCGCACGAACCGCATGAGGGCGTCGCGCCCGCCGGCGGTGACCTCGATGGCGAGGTGGTGCGAGTTGCCGTAGCCCCACGCGGCGTCGCCGCTGAACTCCGCCATCGGCAGGAGCTCGACCGCGTTCACGCCGAGGGGGACGAGGTGCGCGTCGAGCAGCGCCTCAGCGTCCTCGAGGTTCCCGGCGTCGGGACGGCCGACGCCGAGCGCGCCCACGTGGAGCTCGTAGATGACGAGGTCCTCGAGCCGGGAGGGCACCGGACGCGCGGGGTCGTACTCGTCGCACCAGAAGTCAGCGCAGCCGATGAACGCCTCTTCGCCGCGCCTGGGCGCCGGCACCGTCTCCGGGTCCACCACCGCCGAGCAGCTCACCGCCCCGTCGAGCCCGGCGGCCGTGCCGCCGTAGATGCTGCCCCGCGGGTCGAAGCTTCCCTGGCCCACCTGCCAGCGCGAGTAGAGGTCCGTGCGGTAGGACACCGACCCGTCGTCGCGCGTCACCCGGAACACGTAGGGCGTGAACTCGCAGCGGCCGTACTCGAGGAGCGCGGGGTCGCCGGCGCGGGTCTCCCAGATTCCCCCGCCGGCGGGCGCGAGCGGCAGCGGCGGCAGCGGGGCGCTCCCCGCGCCGTCGTCGGAGACGTAGCCGTTCGTCCCGTCGCCGAGCACCACCTCCACGGCGCGGGCGTTCGGCGCCCACAGGGCGAAGCGCAGCGCGCGAGCGCCGCCCTCGCGGGGGATCGGGTTCGCGCCCAGGCTGCGGCCGAGGGCGAGGTGGTAGCGCTCCACCTGACCGCCCTCCCGCAGCGTGAACGACCGCACGGTCCGGCGCGAGAGCGAGTCGTCCTCCTCCGTCGCGACGAGGCACCGGCGGCCCCAGGGACCGTCCCCGAGGACGTCCCACTCGAAGCGCTTGCCGACCTCGGTCGCAGGGAAGGACACCGTCGCCTCGAATCCCGGGCAGCCGTCCTCGCAGGTGGCCTCGGCCATCGGCCGCTCGCTCCACGCGCCGCCGGCGCGCCCGAGCGCGTCCCAGCTCCCGCGCAGCAGCGCGTTCGCGAAGCGCGACCTCAGGAGGCCGCTCGAGTACACGAAGCGTACGTCCGGCATGCGGAGCGTCTACGCGCGCCACCGGCGTGCGTCGAGGGCCCGCGCGGACGCGCACGAAAGGCGCAGGAGGCGCCGGCTCGCCGGGCGAGCGCGGGCCTCCGCCCGCGGCGGCCGGCGGGGGGGGTCCCGGGACGGCCGCCGCGGGGCGGGCCTCACC